>JAHKAT010000016.1 GCA_018825925.1 Bacteroidota bacterium
CAGGTTGTAAATACCATTGTCCGGAGCGAGCACTTTCGTCCAAATTGCACACCCATTCTATGTTTCCATTATCGCGTATCACAAATAACTGAGCAACGATGGTGGTACCTGCACGGTAACTAAAATTACCTGGTGCTGGAACATCTATGGTTTGTGTACTACTTTGTGTGACGATAACTTCATGGTATATTCTGGGAAGAGTCAAAATCTCTAAATAATATTTACCTACGAGATATTTATCCGTTGCTTCTATTTGTTGAACGTTTAGAGTTTTTCCATCTAGAGTTTGACTGATTCTAGTTTGCACAGAGTATGGCCGTGTGCCATTTACTTGTCTTGTTCGAATATATCCTTGAGGGCAATCAACAGGTATTACGTTGTGGGTGTTGGGCTTAATAGTAATATCTTTTTTCTCAACTTTTGGAAGGGTATTGACCACTAAATCGTATTTCATCTTTGGATCTATCGAAAGTGTATCAGGAAGTCCAAGTTTGTTTAGCGTATGAACAAATGTGTACATTAGTTCCTGTGTACCAGCTTTGTATAAAAACATGGTGACATCCGTTTCTTTGGGTAGGACATTGATATCGTTTAAATTAATTTGAACAGTGGTATTCAAAACAGCCTTTGAAATTACGTTTTTCAATACATTCTTAAATGCCTCTTTCGTTTCTGCCTCGGCGTATGTTCCAATACAATTGAATTTATCGAGATAAGACATGTCCAATCCAAGACCGATTACAAAAGGGGTAATCTTGACACCTTTGTCTTTTAATTTCTGAGCAATGATGCAAGGGTCATTGTCACAAGCTTCAAGTCCATCTGTAATTAAAATAATCACGTTGCGGGTGGTGGCATCAGGAAAATCTCCAGCAGCTGCTTCTAAAGAACGAGCAATAGGGGTTGTGCCTTTGGCTTGAATAGATTTAATTCTATATTTAATTCGTTGGTTGTTGCCAGGACCGAAAGGCACTTCTAGTTTGGTGTCATTGCAATCTTGATAAGTGGCTGTGATAGGTGATTGATGCCCATAAACACGCAAAGCAAGTTCAAGGCTCTCAATGCCTTCTAAAGAATCAACTACATTGGCCAACAACTCCTTAGCTGCTTCTATTCTCGTTTGACTGCCCCAACGAGCATTCATACTATTTGAAGCATCTAGGATAAACAAAATACGCGTTTTATCTTGCCCGTAAGAAGTGAAACAAGTCAAACAAAAAAGTATGCCGAATAATAAACGCAATTAATAATCTCCTAAAGTTTCTTCTAATTGATTTAAAGCATCTTGTAATTGCTCCGCATTTGGTGCAACGCCATGCCATTTATGGGATCCCATCATGTAATCAACACCTTGACCCATTTCGGTTTTCATGATAATCATAATCGGTTTTCCTTGACCCGTTTTGGCTTTCGCCTTGCTCAAGGTATTTCGAACTTCATCCATGTTGTGTCCATCCATTTCTAGAGTTTCCCAACCAAAGGCTTGCCATTTTTGTGCCAAGTTTCCTAAAGAAAGGACATCTTCTACATCTCCGTCAATTTGACGACCGTTATAGTCGATAGTAGAAATGATATTATCAATTTTTTTTGCGGCTGCATATATCGCAGCTTCCCAAATCTGACCTTCTTGTAACTCTCCATCACCGTGTAAGGTGTAAACCAATGATTGGTCGTTGTTTAATTTTTTAGTCTCTGCAGCTCCTAAAGCTACGCTAAGTCCTTGACCTAAAGAGCCGGATGCCATGCGCACACCGGGTAAATTTTTATCTGTCGACGGATGTCCTTGTAGACGAGAAGAAAGCTTTCTAAACGTTCCTAGTTCACTTGGTGGAAAATATCCTGCTCTAGCTAAAACACTATACCATACTGGAGAAATATGGCCGTTAGAAAGGAAAAACAAATCTTCATTTTTACCATCCATATCAAAATTTGATGAATTGTAACTCATTGTATCAAAATACAAAGCAGTTAAAAAGTCTGTACATCCTAGAGAACCACCTGGATGACCAGAATTTACGGCTGAGACCATTCGTACAATATCTCGTCTTACTTGAGAGGCAATTTTTTTAAGTTCAAGAGTATCCATTTATCACAATTTTGAGCAAGGCAAAAGTACCTAGAAATTATTAAACCTTGGGTGATAGATCGGGGTAAAAGGATAACAATTCAATAACTTTTTTAACAATGGAATGGTCCTAGTTAAAAGGAAAGGAAGTAAATTCACACTTTATACATTTGAAATAGTAATTATGAAAGTAGGAGTAAATGGATTTGGGAGAATAGGGCGATACTTTACTAGAATGGCGCTAATCAGAGCAGATTTTGATGTTGCGGTGGTGAATGATTTAGCTGATATTCAAACGTTAGCCCATTTATTTAAGTACGATAGCGTTCATGGACAACTGCCTTTTTCATTTGAAATTGTTGATAATCGATTGGTTTTTGAGAATGGTAAAACAATTTTATTTACTGCATTTCGAAACCCTGAAGAAATTCCTTGGGGAAATGAAAATGTAAGTGTTGTTTTAGAGTCGACAGGAGTATTCAGAACTAAAGTGGCTGCATCGAGGCATCTGGAGGGAGGAGCAAAGAAAGTTGTGATTTCTGCTCCAGCCAAAGATGAAGTGAAAAGTATTGTTTTAGGGGTGAATGATCACGAATTGACAGACGAAGATATAATATTGTCAAACGCTTCTTGTACCACAAACAATGCTGCTCCTATGGTGGAGGTCATGAAGAAATTGATTAACATCGAAAGCGCATATATCACCACAATTCATAGTTATACCTCCGATCAGCGTTTGCACGATTCACCTCATACGGATTTAAGAAGAGCTCGAGCGGCGAACTTATCGATAGTTCCAACTTCTACTGGAGCAGCCAAAGCAATTACCAAGATTTTCCCTGAGTTAGAAGGTAAAATTGGAGGTTGTGGAATACGAGTTCCCGTTCCTAATGGTTCAATGACTGATTTAACGTTTGTAACGAATAATCCACCTACAATTGAAGTGATTAATGCCGCAATGAAAAAAGCATCTGAAACATATTTGAAGGGTATTTTAGGTTATACAGAAGACCCTATAGTAAGTGTTGATATAGTCGGAAATCCACATAGTTGTGTTTTCGACGGTTTGTTGACCTCTGTTGTAGGCAATATGGTGAAAGTCGTAGGATGGTACGATAATGAAGCGGGTTACAGCAATCGATTGGTTGACTTAATCGGTCGTTTATAACCAACTAATTACATCGAAATTTTTTTCGTTCGAAAGTCTATAGAATTTACTTTTTAAGTACCCAGCCATTGCCAAGTGCTGCACTATTTTTACTTAAGAATTCTTGAGCTTGATCTACAGTAGAAAAACTTCCTGCAGAGACCATGGTCATTGTGCCATTTGGTAATGTAGTTGCATCAAACCCTTGCTTCTTTAATTTTGCAGCTAAATTGTCAGCATTTGCACCGCTGGAAAAAGATCCAACAATTATAAAATTATTTCCAGAACCAGTGTTTCCAATAATTGTGGAAGACTTATTGGTCGGTGTTTTAGCAACTGTTGGCTTTACTACTTTGGTCGGTGTTTCTTTTGTTTTCTCTTTTTCAACTGCTTTCTTTTCAACCTTAGCAGGGGTGATTTTTGGGGTTTCAATTGGTTCTTCAAATGAATCGTCGCCTTCCTCTATATCAGTGGAGTCTGTAATGCCGCTCAATTCCTTCATTACTTTAATGTGCTCCTCGTCATTTGCGAAAGGACTTTTGTACTCCTCTTTTTTGTCAGCTAAAAACGGGATGTGTGGTTTTACTTTGTCGAAGTTTAAAAAAGTCCAAACACCGACACCAACAAAACAAAACAGGAGCAACCACAACAAGATATAGGCAAAAGAAATCCTTTTTTTCTTTTTCGCTTTTACAACAGGTTTATCTACCAATACATTTTCTTCAAATGCTTGTTTTTCAAGTTGTTCCTTTAAAGGTTCGGATTTTTTTGTTTTTTCCTTTTTTTGAGAGGATAGTTTTTCATTCAAGGTATTTGGTTTAATAACTTCCTCTTCTTTTGCTGTCGTATCTTCTACAGCTGGTGTGATTTCTTCTTTGGTGTCTTCTGAATCAATGGATTCCACTTCCGGGGAAGGAATTTCTAATTCAGGAGTTTCGGTTCTATTTTTATTTAAAATTGAATTCAGGAGTTCTTCGGAAGAAATCTTCTCTTCAATTGGCTCATCCTTGTTTAATTCAAAACTGAGTTTATTGGAATCATCGCTATCACTATAATCTTGATCAGCAACTTTGTTATCAGTAGATTTTTCATCTTCTGTAGCGTTGGATGCTGGTTGTGATGAAACCTCTGAATTTGTATCCATGTCATTTCTGGTCTGGTCATCCATCATTTGAACAGAAGTGAATTCTATTTCACCCTCTTCGTTTTTGCTAAATGAACCGAAATCAAAAATGTCATATGAATCTCCTTGGTCTAAGGTCGCTTGGATTTCTCGAGCGAATTTAGAAATCATATTGCTCGCAGCAACTTTATCAACGCCTTCCGTTTTGGAAATGAAATCTGCTAACTTACCATCATCAAACTTCAGGTAAGGTAAAAACATTATTTCCTTTGTATCTTCATTTGTAACAGTGAGGGCTCCGAGGTTGGGGATGATTACGGTGCTTTCCTCTAGAAACAATTGAATGAAATACTTGTTCATGCTGCGTGGTTTATCATTTTTGCGCCTAAATTACAAATTTAATCACAAAATAGCTCGTCAAATTTATACGTTTGATTTAATCGAATCCCTTTTTCAGTTTCCATTAGAGTACAAACTTCATTTTGTGCATCGTGTTCAAAAAACAGGTAATAGTTTTCAGCAGCAGCTTTTTCTAAGAATTTCTTTTTTTCTCCCAAAGTAAGAAGTGGCCTTGTATCGTATCCCATCACATAGGGCAATGGAATGTGTCCAACGCTAGGAAGTAAATCAGCCATAAACACTAATTTCTTTCCTTGGTACAAAATATGTGGAATCATCATGCTTTCAGTGTGACCATCGACGAAAAGTACATCCATGTTTGGCAAGGCATTTTGAGTAAATTCATGGGTGCGATTGATGAATTTTAATTGACCTGATTCTTGAATCGGCAATATATTTTCAGCAAGAAATGATGCTTTTTCTCTATCGTTTGGCTCTACAGCCCATTGCCAATGTTGCTCAGTACTCCAATAAGTTGCGTTTTTGAAAACCGGCGTAAACCCATTATTATCCTTTTTTCGCTCTATGGCTCCACCGCAATGATCAAAATGCAAATGGGTTAAAAATACATCTGTAATATCTGAAGTGTCAAATCCAAGTAATTTAAGATTTCCCTTTAAACTATCATTTCCGTGCAAATGATAATGGCTAAAAAATTTCTCAGTTTGCTTGTCGCCAATACCGGTGTCAATTAATGTTAAACGATCACCATCTTCAATCAACATACTTCTCATCGCCCAAGAGCAAAGGTTGTTGTCGTCAGCTGGATTGGTTTTTTGCCACAAAGCTTTTGGCACTACACCAAACATTGCACCTCCGTCCAATTTAAAGTTTCCTGTATTTAATACGTGTATTTTCATTCGACTTGTTTTCTTTAAAATTAATTATTCATTTCTCTTTATTACCGATCAAGCTTTTAAGTTCGACTGATTTAGTAGAGAAGAAAATGGAAACCTGATCAAGACCAAAGAAATATTCTTCTGTTGGTTTCATCTTTAAATCAGGGGCTTTCAGACCTTCGGAAAGGGCGATATTTCCTGTCAAAACTCTGGCTTCGTCCCAAAGATGGTGATTTATAAATTGCTCTAAAGTATTTTTACCACCTTCGACAAGTATTGAATTGATTCCTTTTCCGTGCAGATAAACCAAAATATTTTCAAGGGAAAAAGAGGATAAATCAGACTTGGTTAAATGAATTGTTTCCGCTTCATTGTTAAATAGTTTATATTTTTTTTGGAGCTTGTTATCTGCGTCTAAAACGATACGAATTGGATGGTCACCTGGATATTCACGCACGGTCAAAGAAGGATTGTCTACCTCCACTGTTTTTCTACCAACTAAAATTGCCATTTCTTCCGCTCGCCAACGATGGGTTAATTTTTTTGCTTCAGGTTGAGTAATCCAAAAGATGTTTTTTTCATTTTCTGAACGATTTTTATCCATAAAACCATCTAATGATTGTGCCCATTTTAAAATCACATAAGGTCTTTTTTGTTCCTGAAAAGTGTAAAAGCGCCTATTTAAGTGGCGACATTCGGGCAACAATACATCGGTGATTACCTCAATGCCTGCATTACGAAGTAATTCAATTCCTTTGCCATTCACCTCCGAAAAAGTATCTAATGCGCCGATAACAACCCGCGGAATTTTGTTTTTTACAATAAGATTCGCGCAAGGTGGGGTTTTGCCATAATGAGAACAAGGTTCCAGATTGACATATAAAGTTGAATCCTTTAAGAGAGCCTGATCAACCACCGATTCTATTGCGTTCACCTCTGCATGTGCTTGGCCATATTCCTGGTGATAACCCTGTCCAATAATTTGGTTGTTGTGGACGATAACTGAACCAACTAAGGGATTTGATTTGGTTTTTCCCAGACCTTTTATAGCGAGGTCCAAGCATTGCTGCATGTAATATTCGTGATTCACATCTCGAAATTAAGGCTAATTCTCGAATAGAAGGGTGCTGATTTATGGATAAAAAATTAAATTCGTTTTATGAATCGAACGAATATTCAACATCTTTTGAGTTTGCCAGTTATTGTGGCTGCCTTGGGCTACTTTGTAGACATCTATGATTTACTTCTTTTTGGAATCGTTAGAGTGCCTAGTTTAAAATCCTTAGGCTTGAACCCTGATGAAGCGGGAGCGATCATCCTGAACTGGCAAATGTTTGGTTTGCTTTTAGGAGGTGTTTTATGGGGAGTATTAGGTGATAAAAAGGGTAGACTATCGGTGCTTTTCGGATCAATTTTAGTCTATTCCTTAGCCAATATTGCTTGTGGATTTTTACCAAAAATGGGGTCTGAAAATTTGGTTTTCTATTATTCCATGTTGCGCTTTATTGCTGGCATTGGTTTGGCGGGGGAATTAGGTGCTGGAATTACTTTGGTCTCGGAGTCTCTGCCGACACATTTAAGAGCGATTGGCACATCACTAGTGGCTGGTTTTGGATTACTGGGAGCAGTTGTAGCGAATTTCACAGTTGGTTTATCGCCTGATTGGACCTATGCCTATTTTATTGGTGGCGGCATGGGATTGGCATTGCTTATTTTGCGTATTGGTGTGGTTGAATCAGGTGTATTTAAAAATATTCAACAAAACAATGAAATCCGTCGGGGAAATTTCTTTGATTTATTTCGTAAAAAAGACCGCTTGATTCGTTATTTGAAATGTATTGCAATTGGATTGCCAACTTGGTTTTGCATTGGGATTTTGGCCATGTTCGGAAATCAGTTTGGTGTGGCTTTTGGTCTAGGTGATTCCATCTCTCCAGGAGAATGTATTATGTGGGCGTATATCGGAATATCTGCGGGCGATTTTTTAAGTGGTTTTATTTCCAATGCACTTCGTTCTAGGAAAAAAGCCATTTTAGGAATGTTGATTTTTACTCTTGCTGGAGTGATTTTAATGTTGACAACGAATTATACTTCTGCATCCACCTATTATTTTTATTGTGTTTGGCTTGGATTAGGCACGGGGTATTGGGCCATGTTTGTGACTATTGGCGCAGAGCATTTTGGTACCAATTTACGTGCTACTGCGGCGACAACAATTCCTAATATGGTTCGAGGAATGGTGGTGCCAATGGTTTTTTTCTTCGATTTTTTCAAAGTAAATCAAGGTGTTGTTGGTGCGGCAATTTGGGTGGGCTTGGCATGCTTCGGTCTTGGGATTTATTCAATTATCACAATTCCTGAAACGCATGGAAAAAGCCTTGATTTTATTGAAGAGTAGTGGGTTTAGAGGAAGAATATTATTTGTCTAAACTCTTTAAAATTTGTTCGGCGACATTTTCTTGAGACAAGAGAAAAACATCGATTTTTTGCTTTATTTCTTCGCCGTGAGTGATTGCGTTTTCAAATGAAATTTTCAAATCCTCTAAGGTTTTAATTTCAAACCCGATTCCAGAGTCTTTAAATAGATCCGCCTCTGGAAATTTTGTATGCTTTGGCCCAAAAAGAACGGGAACCCGAAAAGCAATAGGCTCCAATATGTTGTGTAAACTTCCTTTGAACCCTCCACCGACATAGGCAACTGAGCTAATAGAATAAGCATTCATCAAGTGACCGATTGTGTCTAAAATTAGAATCTCACCCTTGTTGTTTGAACTAGAAAACTGGGTAAAACGCACTGCGCTTCTTTCTAGTTTCTCTTCGATTTGACGAATATGTTTTTCCGAAATGTCATGTGGGGCAATGATTACTTTAAAGGTTCGGAGTTGATTGATGAATGGAAGTAAAACCGCTTCATCCTCTGGCCATGAAGAACCTATAATAAAGACAGGTGTGCTAGAGCAAAATTCCAATAAGTGTTCATGAGCATTGGCTTTTTTTGCATTTGCAATTACGCGGTCAAAACGAAGATCTCCTACCACTTTCACTTTGTTTATTCCAATCGATTGCAGCAGTGATTGAGACTTAGCGTTCTGCACAAAAAAGTACTGTATATTTTTAAGTGTTTTTCTGAAAAAGGCCCCATAAAACTTAAAAAACACTTGATTTTTGCGAAAAATAGAACATACTGAATAAACAGGAATTCCTTTCCCAGCGCAAAAAGCAATGTGGTTATGCCAAAATTCGTACTTGATGAATAGAACCTTTTTGGGTTGTATTTTTGAGATAAAACGTTTTGCCTTTTGCTTGGTATCGATAGGGATATAACAAGCGAAATCTACAGGAGCATTGCGTTTTTTGTAGTGTTGCATACCTGAGGGCGAAAAAAATGTGACAATTATTTTAAGGTCAACATCCTTTTTTTTCATGCTTTCCATCAAAGGAATTCCTTGATCAAATTCACCCAATGAAGCACAGTGAAACCAAACCCAATCACCTTGTGTGAAATCAAAGTCTTTCCAAGGTTCCTTCTTTCTACCGTGCCACCATTCGAAGGCCTTTTTATTCCAAAATCCAGCTAGCCAGATCGTTCTAGAATAGAGTAAAACCCCGAAAGTGTATAAGCTTCGCATTAATTATAATAGTATTCTTTTGGCAAGCGTTTGTAAATAGGTATGAACCAACCGAGTCTTAATCCTGCTTGAAAATCTTGTCGTATTTCTTTAGAGACAGGATCGTCTGGTCGGTCAAAGAAAATATCTCTTGCATTTCGTGTGAAACCTTGTTGAAAATAAAATCCACCATAAAAATTCAAAACTCCACGATTGGACATTAAAGCATAACCAACAAACTGATGAATGTTAAGCCCATTTGTCAAACGATCGTAACCTTTTCGGTAGTTTAGTTCCAATTGCGGAATTACTTGATCATTGGTTTCTATTCGAATTTTAATGGCCGTATAACCAAGTCCACCATGGACAAAAATGCCGCTATTCCCATTTGGGCTCAAAACAG
>JAHKAT010000209.1 GCA_018825925.1 Bacteroidota bacterium
CCTTATGACAGAATGGTTGGATGAGCTTAAGAATTTGAATGATTTTTCATCCGAAAATATTGATCATCTTTTTAAACAATTTATTTCTAAAAAAGAATTAGGAATAGGTGCAGTAATGCCTTTGTTTAGACTATTGTTAACAGGGAAAGGAATGGGTCCTGGCATATTTGACATCGCTGAGTTTTTAGGAAAACAAACCACTATTGAACGACTAGAAGCAGGTTTAAGTGCTCTTAAATAGTAGAATGAAACATCAAATAAATGTCAATAATATTCGTGTATATGCCAATCACGGCTGTCTTGCAGAAGAAACGCTCGTAGGTTCATGGTACCGTGTCGATATTCATGTCACAACTGATTTTTCCAATGCAACCGTAAGTGATGAGTTATCAGACACTTTAGATTATGTTACTATCAATAAAATCGTAAAAGAACAAATGGCTATACCATCAAAATTAATTGAGCATGTAGGTCAAAGAATAATGAACGAATTAAAGCTTGGATTATCAGTTTGGTTTAACCTTAGAGTTCACATTACCAAATACAACCCACCTATCAATGGCGACGTAGAAAGCGTATCTATAGAAATAAGCGAGGAAAATAAATAAAAAAAGTCCTTTCAACAAGAGGAAATTTCTATATTTGCAACGACAAAATGGTCTCGTGGCCGAGTGGCTAGGCAGAGGTCTGCAAAACCTCGTACGGCGGTTCGAATCCGTCCGAGACCTCACAAAAAAACCCTTGAAATAATTCAAGGGTTTTTTTATACCTAACTACCTAAATCACTGAAGTCTTAATTTTCTATATTCGGCTACTCGCTTTTTATTTTCATCCATACCTGTAATCATATATATATAATCACCTTTCTGCGCTGGTTCACCCGACATGGTTCTTCCGTCCCATTTTTCTTTAGAATCTGCTGATTTCCAAACTGTTATACCTTTGTCATTCAATACTACAAGACTAAAATCTAAAATTCCTTCTACTTCAACATGGAACAGATCATTTATTCCGTCACCGTTTGGAGTAAAAACATTAGGTAAATCTATCAGCTTAAAAGCTGGTTTTGAAGTTTCAGTAACCACCTCTTGTTTTTCTATAGCTTTCGGTCGAGTTGCCGTTTCCTTTTGCTTAACAATAGAACTCTCTTTTTCCTCTATTTTTTCATTCTCTACTTTTACCACCTTTGGCGCAACCGAAACCACTGGTTCGGAAACAGTTGGCGAAATTGTAAAAGGTAGGTCTTTTTCTTTCGTAATTTCCTCCTCAACTTTACCAGCATTATCCAATTTAAAGCTAATCGTATTACTTTCTTTGGTCAGCTTTTCCAACTTCACATCCTTCTCAATGTTTTGAGTAATCTCTTTGGTAGAGCTTAAACTTGGTTCAGTCTCACTAGTATCCTTTCTAATTTCCTTGTTTAAATCTTTGTTGGACTTGGTCGTTTCTTCTCTATTCGTTAGCGCTATAACAGTAACACCGGAAACCACTACAACAGAAGCAACCAACCCTACAACTTTCGCTGCAGCCACACTCATCCCTAAAATTGTTGGAGCCGCAATTTGCGACTGAATTCCCGCCCAAAGTGAAGGGTTCACCTGTGAAGGGACCTCATTTACTTTGTTAGACAATTCTTCCAACCATTTATCTCTCTTCATGTCCTAATTTTTCTAGACAATTAATTAAATAACTTCTCGCCCTCTTGTATTGAGATTTCGAAGTACTTTCTGTTACACCCAAATGATCCGCTATTTCCTTATGTGAAAAGCCTTCAATTGCAAACATATTAAACACCGTACGATAACCATCAGGCATATTTTGAATTTCTTTTAACAAATCATCAGCAGCCATCTTCTCCAGAATAAAATCGTTATTTTCTATACGAAAATCGACATCATCAAGAGATATATCATTTTTTGTTTTTTTGTTTTTTCTCAATTGATCCAAACACGAATTAGCAAAAATTCTTCGCACCCATCCTTCAAAAGAACCCTGTTGATTATAGTCTTTTAAACTATTAAAAACTTTGACAAAGGAAATTTGAAATACATCCTCTGCCTCTTCTGAATTTTGCATGTAACGAAGACATACCGTCATCATTTTCTGGGACAACAAATCAAACAACTCACGCTGAGCACGCGACTTACCTTTGATACAATCTTTTATAAGTTCATCGTAATTCATCAACGCTCACATTTAAAAAGACTCCATTTTGTTAAGAAAAGTTGCATAATCTGATTTAGTTATTCGAAAAATGTAATTTTAAGCGCAAACTTTGAAAAGAATGACTCGACTAATTATCCTCCTATCTTCTGTTTTCCTTTTACAATTCAACCTTTCTGCAAGCGTTTCTTGCAAAAAATCTGGGCGATGGATTTTCGAATTTCATGTCAAAGATAAAAACGTTGTTCCGATAGAACTACAACTTCAAAGAAATAACACCCTTCAAATTATAAATCATACAGAAATCATTGATTTAAATAAAGTTGGTTCGTCCGGAGATACCATCATTTATGAGTTTCCTGATTTTTATTCACAACTGTACATTGTATGGACAAGTAATAAAACCGCAACAGGATATTATTGGAATAAAAACAAATCTGGTAAAAGCATCATTACATTTTCTGGTAAAAAAACAAAAGAGGACAAATTCAATCATTTCAAAACCGACGCTAGGCCAATAAATTTAGCCACTAAATATAAAACAACTTTTAGCCCTAACTCAACACAACCTGAACCAGCCATAGGTTTGTTTGAACAAGACGAGACCTTTTTATCAGGCACATTTTTAACAGAAACAGGTGATTATCGTTTTTTATCCGGCAATATTTACGGCAACAAGTTTTATCTCAGTTGTTTTGATGGTTCCCATTTATTCCTTTTCACGGGTGAGGTTCAAGGAGACAACATACGTGGTTTTTTCTTTTCAGGAGCCACCTACTCAACTGATTTTATAGCTAATGAAGATGCTGATTACTCTTTAAAAAACTCTTTTGAATTAACGTTTAAAACAGAAAAAGAATCTACTATTGAATTTCAATTTCCAAAATTAAATGGTGAAACATATACTTTTCCACAGGATGCTAAAAACAACAAACTAACTATCGTTCAAATAATGGGAACATGGTGTCCGAATTGCATGGACGAAACAAAATACTATTTAGAACTTTACAATAAATACAAAGCTTTCGGTTTAGGAATAGTTGTAGTAGGTTTTGAATATTCCAACAACCCCGCATTTCACCAAGCTCGATTAACCACTTTTCAAGAAAGATATAACCTACCCTTTACCTTGTTAGTAGGAGGAGAAAATTCAAAAGAACAAACCTCTAAAAAATTCCCTGAGCTTAATGGTATCATGTCTTATCCAACATCCCTGTTTTTTGATCAACAAGGGAAATTAATCAAAACTCACACCGGCTTTACCGGTCCAGGTACAGGTGATTTCTACATCAATTACAAGCAAGAAATGGAAATTTTTCTCGATTCTTTATTGAAACCCTAACAAGAAATCTTTGAAACTCTGTTTGCGTGCCGTCCACCTTCAAAGTCTGTCGTAAAAAAGCACTCTACCATTTCTAAAGCCTCTTCCTTCGCAATAAAACGAGCTGGTAAAGTAATGATATTTGCATCATTGTGTAAACGAGCCAAACTTGCAATTTCTTTCTTCCAACAAAGTGCTGAGCGGATACCTTGATGTTTGTTAGCAGTCATATTTATTCCATTTCCCGATCCACAAATAAGAATACCTAACATGTCCTTATTTTCTTCAATCATATTAGCCACTGGATGCGCAAAATCAGGATAGTCAATACTTTCTTCAGAATAACAACCGAAATCTTTTATCTCATATCCTTTACCCTGTAAATAATCTATCACCACTTTTTTTAATTCAAATCCAGCGTGATCACAACCAATTGGAATTACTTTATCGTACGTCATTTTATTAGTTTTTATGCAAAGTTAGACATATAAACAATTCATCCTAGTTGTAAACATCTTCACTATTTACAAAAGTTTAAACACCTGATTTACAAGCTATGTTTATTTATAAATATCCACAACAATTTTTAATAATCGTTCATAACTCACTCATACTTTGCGAAAGCTTTTTCTTGTTTTATTCTAAAATAATTCCAAACCATATTAGTTTTCAATCTCGCAAGGAAAGTTTAGACGATTTGTTTCACTTTTTTACACAAGAAAATCACTATCAATGTGTATAGATTTCAAATTATTTATTGACACTCGCATTTTTAAACAATATGTTAATAAACACATAATATAGTTCATTCTCAAAAGAATAGTAAATTTAAACATGTGTATAACTACAATCAGAGTTCTAACAACTCAATAAAACAAGTGAAATAGCTTTCAGTTTTACACATATTAACAGCCCTAAACAATAGTAGTAAAAAGATTTATTTATAAAAAAGGTTATTATTAATAGATGAAAAGAAGGATTGTTGTATTAGCTTGTTTGTTCCAAATGTTTTGCCTATATTCTCAAATAGATCTTCCAAATGGTTTTCAAACGATTGTAAATCAAGATAGTATAAGAACTTCTTGCGGCGAAATTAAAGACGGTTTACCACATGGATTGTGGACTAATTTTTATGTGAACCAAAATATAAAAAGCAAAGGATTTTGGCGCGATGGAAAACTGGATAGTACCTGGAAGTTTTACACAATAGACGGTAAAATTGAAAAACTGATTTCTTATAGAGATGATTTAAAAAATGGTATTTATCAAAAATTTGATTCTTTAGAACAACTTAGTTTTGAAGGTTGGTACATCAACGATACTTTGCAAGGCGCGTTTAAAACTTTTGAGAATGGTTCAGTGCAAAAAAAAGGTAATTATACCAAAGGCATAAGAACTGGAGAAATTGAAGAATATGACTCTTTGGGTAACCTTAGTTCCATCATTGAACTTGAAAACGGAAAAGAGATTCAAAAACGCAGCATTCAAACTTTAGTGAACGGAAGACCTTTAATAGGTTTTGACTCCAATAGAATACAAACGAACTTTATTGAAAGCAACGAGAAAATTAATCGTGTACAATTTAAAGATCAAAACGGGGTGTTGATTTCTGAAGTGGTAATGCTCAATGATGAAAAAGAAGGTTTTGAACTTTTCTTCGATCAACAACAAAATGTGCGATTCGCAAAAGAATGGAAGAATGGTGTTTTGTTATCAGAAGGAAAAATGGACAATTTAGGGTACAAAGACAGTGTATGGACAACTTACTCGGGTAAAAGCAGGGTGACATCGAGAATAAGTTATAAAAACGGTAAAAAGGATGGGAAATGCACATATTTTTTTGAATCGGGAAATATTGAGCAGGAAGGTTTTTATTTCAATAATGAATTGGATGGAGTTTGGAAATGGTTTTACGAAGATGGTACTATTCGAAAAGAGGAAAACTACTACAAAAATTTGTTAGAAGGAGATCAAATGGATTATAATGAAAAAGGAGAGCTGGTTCAAAAGAAATCCTATTCGTTCCAAATGATCGAAGGTCCAGTGTATTACTATTTTGGTGATCATCAAGAAAAAGGGACTTACAAGAACGGTTTACGTCAGGGGAAATGGGTGTATAGATTTTCGAATGGCAAAAAGGAATTCATTGGAAAATACAAAGATGGTTTAGCGATAGGTAAACACAAATATTGGTACAACAATGGAAGAAAGAAAAGAATAGAAAAATACAAGAAAGGCGTATTGAATGGGAGACGAACAAATTTCTCCAAAAACGGTCGAATTGAAGATCAATTTTATTTTAAAAATGGAAAATTGATTTTAGTGAACGAACGATTTGTAGAAAGCAGAGAGTTAATCGAGAAGTAATTCTAAATCAATCTGTCTTTTTCTAGGGTGAACTTCATCTATTTTAACAACAACGTGGTCGCCAATATTAAAGGTACGCCCACTTGATTTACCGGTAATTTGAAACCTTTCAGAATCAAATAAATATCTATCACCTGGAATTTGTGAAAGTTGAACCATCCCTTCACAGTAGTTTTCATTCATTCGTACATACATTCCATGATCGGTTAAACCGGTTACTGTGCCCTCAAAAGTTTCACCTATTTTATCTAGAACAAACAAAGTTTGAAAGAACTTAGTAGACTCTCTTTCTGCTTCGGAAGCCTTGCGCTCATTTCTCGAAATTTTCTTACAAATATCAGCTAGTTGTTGACTGTATTTATGATTTTGTTTGTTCAACTCTTCTAATAATATTCGATGAACCATTAAATCGGCATATCTACGAATCGGAGAAGTAAAGTGGGTATAATAACGAAATGCTAAACCATAATGTCCTATATTATCGGTTTCATAGGTCGCTTTAGCCATAGATCGAATGGCCATATTTTGAATTAAACCATATTCAGCATTCTCCTTGATTTCAGACAATAGATAATTCAAACTTTTTGCAATTTGGTCGGGATGCGTAAAGTCTAACTTTAAGCCAAATTTATCGATAAAGGTTCTAAAAACTTCAATTTTAGAGGAATCAGGTTTGTCGTGAACCCTATAGATAAAAGGAATTTGAACTTTACGTTCAGTAGACCCAATAAATTCAGCTACTTTTCTATTCGCCAATAACATAAACTCTTCTATCAATTGATTGGCGTCTTTGGATCTTTTAATAACGACAGATTCAGGATACCCTTCCTCGTCCAGTTTAAATTTAATCTCCTCCGAATCGATGGTCAAAGCACCTTGATCCATTCGCTTATTTCGCAAAATTTTAGCGATTTTATCGAAAACCAGAATAGTTTCGCTTAATTCATGTTCTTTACCTTCAATAATTTCTTGTGCATCCTCGTAGGCAAACCTATGATTTGAGTGAATAACCGTTTTACCAAACCATTGTTTTAAAACCTCACCTCTTTCTGTTATTTCAAACACCGCAGAGAAACTGAATTTATCTTCATTTGGACGTAAGCTACAAGCTAAATTTGAAATTTGTTCGGGTAACATGGGCACAACACGATCGACCAAATAAACCGAGTTTGATCTTTTTAAAGCCTCTGTATCAAGGGCTGAACCAGGAGTAACATAGTAACCTACATCAGCAATATGAACCCCAATTTCATAGCTACCTTTTTCTAGTTTTTTTATAGACAAAGCGTCATCAAAGTCTTTTGCATCAAAAGGATCAATGGTAAAGGTGAGCGTGTCACGCATGTCGCGCCTCTTTTTTATTTCCTCTTCATCCAAATCCATCGAAATTTTTTCAGCCTCATTGATTACTTCTTGAGGGAAAACATAATCGATACCTTGGGAAACCAAAATACTGATCATTTCAGTGTCGTTGGCTGAATTATTGGTCAGAACTTCTAAAACTTCTCCATATGGATTAGCTGCATTTTTGGGCCAAACGGTAATTTTAACCAAAGCTTTATCCTTGTTTTTAGCTCCGTTTAATTTTTCTTTTGGAATATATATGTCCGTTCCGGCTCGAAGGTTATCAGGTATTAAAAAGGCAAAATTATCGTTTAGTTGAATAGTGCCAACAAATTGAGTGCGCTCTCTTTCTAAGACCTCCACGATACTGCCCTCCCATTTACGAGAACCACGAGAAAGAATTTGAACTTTCACTAAATCTCCGGCCAAAGAATTCCCTACATTTTGTTGACTGATGTAGATATCACTTTCCATTCCATCCACCTTCACAAAACCAGCACCCCGCGTATTTAAGTCAAGATAACCAACAGCATGGTTCGCATCGTTATTATATTGAAAATCACCATGACCAAAAGTTTGTAAAATACCCTCTTTGGAGAAGCTCACCATAATATCATAAACCAATTTTCTCAATGCACTTTCCTTAATATCTAAGGCAGAACAAACTTGTTTATGTGTAA
>JAHKAT010000210.1 GCA_018825925.1 Bacteroidota bacterium
ATTTAAAAGACTTGTCGGTCATCATTAACGATGAGATAATTGAGGCTTTGGATCATAAAAATTTCAATTTAGATGTCCCATTTCTCGAAGGAATTTTACCTTCAACAGAAAATGTGGCCATAGCTGTTTGGGATCGATTAAAAGACCCAATTTCTTCTTCTGGGGGTGAATTAGTCAAAATTAAATTGGTTGAAACTGAAAACAACTTTGTTGAATATTTTGGTGGTCGCGAACCTTTTTAATTTACAATCGTTCTAACTAAAATAAAGAATTAGCCAAAGTGGAAAAAATTGAATACAACGAGGAATTGACTCAAGGTCTTTCTGTTCATTACAAAGAAATACTCTCCAAAATTGGTGAAGATACCAATAGAGAGGGTCTTGAAAAAACGCCTGAAAGAGTAGCTAAAGCAATGCAATTTTTGACACAAGGTTATGGCCAAGAACCAGACGAATTGTTAAAAAAAGCACTTTTTCATGAGGAATATTCCGAAATGGTAATTGTAAAGGACATCGAATTGTATTCAATGTGCGAACACCATATGTTGCCATTTTTCGGAAAAGCACATGTGGCTTATATTCCGAATGGGACTATTGTTGGGTTAAGTAAAATTCCTCGAGTAGTAGACGCTTTTGCACGCAGATTGCAGGTTCAAGAGAGATTAACCATAGAAATTAGAGATTGCATCCAACGAGTTTTGAATCCGAAAGGTGTAGCTGTGGTTATAGAATGTTCCCACATGTGCATGCAGATGCGAGGTGTTCAAAAACAAAATTCAACCACTACCACTTCAGCTTTTACTGGCTTGTTTTTGAAGAATGAATCGAAAAGAAAAGAATTTATAAATCTGGTACAAGCCAAGTTACACTAGGCCTTTCAGCGTTTTTATTGTAAAATTGCTAAGAATTATTAAAATTGTATTTTGAAAAGGGAAATTCAATACTTTTGATACTATAAAATTACAAATCATGTTTAATCAAATTAAAGAACAAGAAGGTTTTACAAAAGAAATCTCTAGAGAATTTTTCCGTAGTGTTTATGGGTATATGTTTTCTGCCTTAGCGGTTTCTGGAATCATTGCTTATTATGCAGGAACTCCTGAGTTTTTCACAGAATATTTCACGACGTCTGCTGGTGGTTTATCTCCTTTGTATTACGTGGTATTATTTGCTCCAGTTGGCTTAGGACTTTTGATTCAAATGGCTTATAAACGTTTGTCTCTGGGTGTTTTAATGGGACTATTTATCGGTTTTTCTGTATTAATGGGTTTAAGTTTAGGATCTATTTTCTTGGTATATTCCATGGGTTCAATTGCAAGTACCTTCTTTGTTTCAGCAGGAGCATTTGCCGGGATGGCTATTTTAGGTTACACCACCAAAGTGGATCTCACTAAGTTTGGCAGCTTAATGTACATGTTGTTTATCGGGATTTTTATTGCTGGGATCGTAAATATTTTCTTGAAAAGTGACACAATGGGCTTCATTATATCGGTGGTAGGCGTGTTTGTTTTTACAGGTTTAACGGCTTATTACATGCAACAATTGAAGGCGCAATCAGAAGATACTGATATGTCGGGAATTGATAGAAGTAAATTAGCCTTAATAGGAGGTTTGCAATTATATATTCTTTTTATCAACTTGTTCATGTCTCTATTGAGAATTATGGGTTCACGCGATTAATTGGAATTAGAGAGATTAACTTTTTATATTTGTATTAAAACGAACATTATGTCAGATAATTTTTTTGAAGAATCAACAGCAGCAGTAGGAACTATTTTTACAATCATAGCCTTGGGAATTTTGGTTACCATCCTTATTTGGGGATAATAAGCTGCATCTAGATATAAAGCCTTAAGAATATTTCTTGAGGCTTTCTTGTTTTATAAGGGTTCTATTTCAACTCTAGTTTAGCAACTGAATAAGGCTCTAATTGATTTCTGTATGGAAATATGATAAATAAATCGCATCTTTAACTCACACAAATCCGCTACATGCCCTTTAATTCAATTTTTGGTTGGTTGATGCAAAAGAGAGTTCATCAAATTGAACTTTTTAAGAAGTATCCCATTGAGGTGCAGCAAGAAATTTTTTCAAAATTACTATACAACGGAAAATATACTGACTACGGCCAATTGAATGGTTTTAACAAAGTGGATTCAATTCGCGACTTTCAAACACAAGTGCCATTGCAAACCTACGATGAGGTGAAACCTTGGGTAGATCGTTTGCTTAGAGGAGAGAAAGCACTACTCTGGCCTACAGACACGAAAATGTTCGCTAAATCATCCGGTACAACATCAGATCGTTCAAAATACATCCCAGTTACTAGAGAATCAATCGAGGATTGCCATCAAAAGGGTGGTAAGGATTTGTTGGCATTGTATTACAATCAAAACCCGGAAGGAAAACTATATAGCTATAAACATTTGGTAGTTGGAGGAAGTTGTAAAAGTTTAACCACGGATTCAGATGTTGTTACAGGCGACCTGAGTGCTTTGATCATGAAAACAATGCCTTGGTGGGCAGAGATTAAAAGGACTCCTACCAAAGAAACAGCATTGATGGATGAATGGGAGGAAAAAATTGCCCGTATGGCCATTGAAGCATCTCAAGAAGATGTCGGTTTGATAGTGGGGGTGCCTTCGTGGACTTTGGTTTTAATGCGTCGAATACTTGAAATAACTGGTGCCAATTATATCGATGAAATATGGCCAAATGTGGAATGCTTCATGCATGGCGGCGTGAGTTTTTTACCCTATAAAGATCAGTTTAAGGCATTGATTCAAAAAAAAGAAATGCGGTTTATGGAATCTTATAATGCATCCGAGGGATTCTTTGGAATTCAAGATGTTTTAGGAAAAGATGATTTGTTGCTGATGTTGGATTACGGCATTTTTTATGAATTCATACCTATCGAACACTTTAAAGGTGTTGAGTCAAATTATGTCGTTAATTTATCAGATGTCGAGGTTGGAAAAACATATGCCATGGTGATTTCGACAAATGGAGGATTGTGGAGGTATATAGTTGGTGATACAGTTGAATTTACAGAGAAATATCCTTTTCGTTTTCGAATTAATGGACGTACCAAGTCGTTTATGAATGCTTTTGGTGAAGAATTAATCGTTGACAATGCGGATCGTGCAGTGCAAGCGGCTTGCAGTCAGACTAATGCGCTTTTGCGGGATTATTCGGCATGCCCGATTTATATGGAAAATTCTAAAAAGGGAGGGCACGAATGGTTGTTTGAGTTTGACAGAGAGCCCGATTCCATAGAAAAATTTGCAGAGATTCTCGACAATCACTTGCGTTTAATAAATTCCGATTATGACGCTAAGCGCTCAAAAGACTTAGCTGTTTTAGCACCTAAATTAACCGTGTTGCCAATAGGTACTTTTGAAGCTTGGTTAAAAGCGAAAGGTAAACTAGGGGGGCAACACAAAGTTCCGAGGTTAAACAATGATCGAAAAATTTTGGAACAAATTATGCAAGAGATACGATTATGAAGTATTTAGGCTTGTTTCTGGTTATCTTAAGTATGAGTTGTTTGAATGCTCAAACAAGCACATGGAGTAAGATACAAGAGTTTGATTTGCCGGAAAATGCTGTTTGGCATAGTGATGTTATTGGTAACCTATTTGTGGCTGACAAAGATCGATTGACAAAAATTGACACCAATGGAACGAAATTGTATTCACAGAGTATTAAATCTCTCGGTAGAATTAGCCGCATTGAAAGTATTAATGCCTTGAAAATCATTTTGTTTTCTGAAGAACAACAGTTGATTGCATTTACCGATAATACCTTGACATCTATTCAAGGAATGATGAGTTTGAGTGAATTAGGATTTGGTTATGTAACCATGATTGCGGCATCAAATCAACCGAATAAAATTTGGGTTTTTGATCAAATCAACTCCAAAATCACACTTTTTGATTTGTCGAATACGAAACAAAGCCAAGAGGTTGATAACTTGAGAGGATTGCTTAAATCCAAAGAAATTACAAGGATGGAAGAAAGAGATGGGAAGTTATTTCTTTCAGATAATGAACACCAATTGTTTATTCTTGACACATATGGCTCATTGATTGATTTGCACAAGTTGGGAATGGAGGCTCAATTTGAATTGATGGATCGAACCATACTGTTGATTAATGATGGGCGAATAGAGGAATATGATTTAATATCAAGAAAAAAGACACAAATAGATCTACCGTTTACAAAATTTGACAAAGTTCAATGGCGCACCCCGTTTTTGTATGTTGAAGAATCACAGGTCTTAAGTAAATACAAACGCAAATTGGCAGATTAAAATCATAATATTGCTCAATTATTGTAATTTAGTGGGTTCAAATTGAATGAAGCATGCACGTAGCAATAGCTGGAAATATTGGTTCCGGAAAGACGACATTAACAAATTTATTAGGAAAACATTTTAAGTGGGACACCCATTATGAAGATGTGGAGCAGAATCCTTATTTGAATGATTTCTATGACGACATGCAACGTTGGTCATTCAATTTGCAAATCTATTATCTAAATAGTCGATTTACACAAATTCAAGAAATTAAAGAAAATCAGAAGAATGTAATTCAGGACCGAACTATATATGAGGATGCCTTTATTTTTGCTCCGAATTTGCATTCAATGGGATTGATGACCACTCGTGATTTTGAGAATTATTTCTCCTTGTTTAATTTGATGGATTCTTTTGTCTCACCTCCTGATTTGTTGATTTATTTAAGAGCAAGTGTTCCGACTTTGGTGAATCACATTCAAGAACGAGGGCGTGATTACGAAGAAAGTATCCGATTGGATTATTTAAAAAGATTGAACGAAAGATATGAAGCTTGGATTTCGACCTACGACAAAGGCAAGCTTTTAATTATTGATATAGATAACAATCGTTTTCATCAAGATCAAGAAGATTTAGGAAAGATAATAAATGCCATTGATGCTGAGATAAACGGCTTATTTTAAGAAGAATGATTGTAGTTACAGGAGCCGCAGGCTTTATCGGTAGTTGTTTGGTAAGTAAATTAAATCAAGAGGGATATGATAACATAGTCCTTGTTGATGATTTTAGCAAAACAGAAAAAGCCCCCAATCTGGCAGGAAAGAAATTTGAACACAAAATTGAACGCTCTGTTTTCCTTGCTTGGCTGGATGAGTTTTCTAAAGAGATTGACTTTATATACCATATAGGAGCTCGTACAGATACGACTGAATTTAATAAAGATATTTTTGACGAGCTAAATTTGAATTACACGAAATCCATTTGGAAAGCTTGTGTTGATTACAACATTCCAATGGTGTATGCTTCCTCTGCAGCAACCTATGGTTTAGGTGAGTTTGGTTATAATGACGATCATCATGTTGTTTCTAAACTGAAACCTTTAAATCCATACGGTGATTCTAAAAATGATTTCGACGTTTGGGCTTTAAGTCAAGAGGAAGAACCGCCTTTTTGGGCTGGCTTAAAATTCTTTAATGTTTACGGTCCAAACGAATACCATAAAGGAAGAATGGCAAGCGTAATTTTTCATGCTTATCATCAAATAGAGAAAACCTCGTCAATGAAATTGTTTCGATCACACAATCCATCCTATAAAGATGGTGAACAACTTCGTGACTTTGTATATGTGAAGGACGTTGTAAATGTGTGTTTGTTTTTAATGAAAAAGGAACCTAAAAATGGAATTTATAACTTAGGTTCAGGGAAAGCTCGTACTTTTTTGGATTTAGTAAAGAATACATTTGACAATATGTCGAAAAAACATGATATATCATTCATTGATACTCCAATAGACATTAGAGATAAATATCAGTATTTTACAGAAGCTAGAATGGAAAAGCTGATCAATGAAGGATATGATAAAGAATTTCACACTCTCGAAGAAGGTGTTGAGGACTATGTGAAGAACTATTTACAAAAAAAAATGTACTTTTGAGAAATGAACAATAAAAGTTCTGAGTTGAATGAACCCTGTTTTTGAAATTGAAACCAATGTTTTTGTTGGGCTTTTCTTAAAATGAGTCAACCATTCTAAAAGTACTTACGTTTATAATGCAATGTCTAATCAAAAAAATAACATGAAAAGAAAATTACTTAATTTAAGCTTGGTGTTTGCAGGGGTGGTGTTTACCATGTCCGTGAATGCGCAAAATGTAACAAGTGGAGCAGACAGCGGCCCAGGCTCGTTAAGAGCTGCTATTGGAACCGCTACAGCTGGATCTACGATTACTATCTTGCCAATTGTAGCATCCGTAACATTGGATTCTGCTTTAACTATTAATAAAACCTTAATCATTACGGGTACAGGTGCTGGTGGAGCGAATGTTTCTACAATTACAGCACAAAATGTTGGTCGTGCCTTTAATATCACAAATGGTAACTTAACATTAACCAATGTAAATGTATCCAACGGTACCGCAGCAGACGGTGGCGCATTTCAAGTTACTAATGCGAACTTAATTTTAAATTCATTAACAGTTTCTAACTCTAAAGCTACAGGTATTGCTGGTTCTGGTGGAGCTGTTTTGGTTTCAATTGGAGCGACATTAACTGCAAATACAGTTACATTCAATGCCAATAGTGCAAATAGAGCGGGTGGGGCGATTGAGGTTACTTCAGTTTTTTCAAACGCATTAAAACTAACAGATTGTATTTTTACTGATAATAAAGCTGGAGTTACACCAGCAACGCCTGCGCCAGGAAATGGTGGAGCAGTTCACATTACAGGATCTGCTAGTGCATCTATCACTGGAGGATCTGCAACAGGAAACTTAGCGGCTGCTGAAGGTGGTGCGTTTTGGAATGGAACAGGTACTATGATTGTAAATGATTTTACATTTACAGGAAATAAAGCATCAGGTGCAGCTGCCAATGAAGGTGGTGGTGCAATTTTTAATGCAGGAGGGATATTAATTGTAAAGAATTCGACTCTTACAAATAACGCTGCTGATGGTACTGCAAGTTCAGGTGGTGGTATCTTAAATGATATGGGTACATTGACTGTGGATACAACAGAATTTACAGGAAACACAGCAACTCGTGCTGGTGGTGCAATTGAAGAAAATGCTTCTTTAACAAGCCAATTAATTTTGAATGGAGTAACAATCGATAACAACACTGCAAGTGCCAATCCTGGAAATGGTGGAGGATTGCACATTACTGGTGCTGGTTTTTCAACTATAAAAGGTGGTAATTTTACAAATAATACAGCTTCAAGAGAAGGTGGTGCTATTTGGAATGACGCTGGTATAATGGTTATTGATAGTGTAGAAATTGATGGTAACACGGCTGAAGGTAGTGCTGCTGCCAATGGTGGTGGTGGTGTTTTTAATGTATCTGGAACGGTTACAATTAAAAATGGAACTGCAATAACAAATAACCTTGCAACTGGTGCTTCTGGTTCTGGTGGTGGTATCATGTCAAAAGCAGGTTCTGTTATTATCGATAGTGTATTGATTGACGCTAACTCAGCAAACCGTGCTGGTGGGGGTATCGAAATTATTGATGGAACAATGACTATTCATAATTCAACATTGACAAACAATGATGTGAATGGAACAGCAGGTCTTCCTGCACCAGGAAGTGGTGGAGCAATTCACGTTACTGGTATCACAACGGTTGTTTCAATTGACTCTAGTTTAATTTCAGACAACTTAGCAAAATTACAAGGTGGTGCACTTTGGAACCAAACTGGTTCAACGATGAGTTTGAATGGTGTTTGGGTTGATAATAACACATCTGGAAGATCAGGTGGTGGGATTTACAACACAGGAGGTACTGTTCGCGTTTCTCGTTCAACTCTTTCAAATAATACAGCAACTGCGGTTACAACTGGTAATGGTGGTGGAATCGCTAGTATTACTGGTGATTTAATCGTTGATCACTCAACTTTCTCTGGAAATGTTGCAGGAAATAACGGTGGTGGTATTTATAGCAATGATTCTTTGAATGTAAATGCTTGTACTTTCTTCCAAAACGAAGCTACTGAAAACGGTGGTGGTATTTTCTCTGGGGTTAATGGATATATTACAAATACATTAGTTTCAGGAAACCTTGCTATAGTAGGTCAAGAAGTTTCTGGTTCTGTTTTGTCTTTAGGATTTAACTTAATTGAGAATGATGACGAAATGATCTTCACTGCATTAGTTTCAGATCTTTTGGATGTAACGCCTTCATTAGGAGCTTTACTTTTGAACAATGCTGAATTAACGCCAACACATGCTTTATTGCTTTCTTCAGTAGGGGTTAACGCAGGTGATCCAGCGGATGCTTCAGCTGATCAAAGAGGATATGCTGTATTTGGACCAAGAAGAGATATCGGAGCTTTTGAATTAAGCAATGTATCTGTTTCTGAAATCGCAGAATCTAACGTATTCGCTGTTTATCCAAACCCAGCTACTGATTTGGTAACTGTAAGCCTTGAGAATGGAATGACTGGAACAGCTATCATTACTGACTTGAACGGAAAGGTTGTTCTTAGTTCATTAGTTAATGGTGTTGCTTCTGTTAATGTTTCTGCTTTAAAAACAGGAATGTATTTGGTTACTGTATCTACAGCAACTGGAACGCAAACAAGAAAATTACAGATTAAATAATCTGATTTCATATTGAAGAAGAGGGCTGCCCATTGGGTGGCCCTCTTTGCTTTTCTGAATATCGGCCGGTTTTATTTTAAGGGTCTATATTCTTATTCACAAGGGTCGATATACTGGTCTTTTTATTAATTTTGCACCTTCAAAACAGGCTCCATGAAGATTTCCTTAAACTGGCTCAAAGAATATATTACAATCGATAAAACACCTGAAAGTATTGGTGCTATATTAACGGATATTGGCCTTGAAGTAGAATCAATAGAAAAAGTAGAAGCGATTAAAGGAGGGCTAGCTGGTGTGCATATTGGCCAGGTCAAATCTTGCGAAAAACATCCCGACGCTGATAAATTAAAAATCACAACAGTGGATATCGGAACGGGAGAACTCTTGCAAATTGTTTGTGGTGCTCCAAATGTTGCGGCAGGACAAAAAGTGATCGTTGCTACAGTCGGCTGTACACTTTATCCAAAACCAGATGAGCCTTTTAAAATAAAAACATCGAAAATCCGTGGCGTTGACTCACAAGGAATGCTTTGTGCTGAAGATGAATTGGGATTAGGAGTTTCTCATGATGGAATACTAGTTCTAGCCGAAACGGTTAAAATTGGAACTACGGCTGCAGATTATTTTGAATTGGAGGATGATTTTATTATAGAAATTGGCCTAACACCGAATCGTGCGGATGCAATGGGGCATATAGGGGTTGCTAGAGATTTAGCCGCGTACATGAGCGTCCATGAGGTTCCTTGCTCGGTAAAACACCCTAAAGTCGAGCTGTTTAAAAGCACAAATACAAATTTGGTCGATATAGTTGTTAAAGATCAATTGGCTTGCCCTAGATATGCTGGATTGACAATATCAAATATAGCTGTTCAACCATCGCCAGCCTGGTTGCAAAAACGACTTCGAGCAATAGGACTTTCACCAATTAATAATGTTGTGGATTGCACCAATTTTGTAATGCATGAATTAGGAACTCCATTACATGCGTTTGACTTGTCTTTTGTGAATTCTAAAATAGTTGTTGGAAACCCAAAGGATGGAGAGGTTTTTACGACTCTTGATGGTGTAGAACGAAAACTATCAAGCGAAGACCAAATGATTTCAAATGGTGTTAAAAATATGTGCTTGGCAGGTGTTTTTGGAGGTGAAAACTCGGGTATTAGTGAATCAACTACAGCATTATTTTTGGAATCAGCTTATTTTAATCCTGTTGTGACTCGGAAAATGGCACGCCGCCATGGCTTGAATACGGATGCAAGTTTCCGATTTGAGCGAGGTGTAGATCCTGCATTAACG
>JAHKAT010000211.1 GCA_018825925.1 Bacteroidota bacterium
ATATTAATTTGTTTAACTTCTTTTATTTCGTTAATCATCTGAATTACAGATAAAAAAACACACCCGCCATATTAACGGGAGTGCAAAAATAAGAATTATTTTAATTATTTTCCAGTTGAATCAACTGAAGAATGCGAAATTATTTCACTTTGTTCTTCGTTTTCACCTCCTCAACAAAAGTTTTTGCTGGTTTAAAAGCAGGAATGTTGTGAGCTGGAATCAGAATTGTCGTGTTCTTTGAAATGTTACGACCTGTTTTTGCCGCACGTTCTTTAACGATAAAGCTACCAAAACCTCTTAAATAAACATTATCCCCTGCTGCTAATGAGTCCTTCACGCAAGACATCATAGACTCAACAGTTTTCAAAACCTCATTCTTCTCCAAGCCCGTTTCGCTTGCGATTTTATTTACAATATCCGCTTTTGTCATTTTGTAATACTTTTGTTTGTAATTATCCTTGTAAAATCAGGGTGCAAAAGTATCAAACCTTGTTGACATAAATCAAGTTATTTTTGCTTTTTTTTATTTTTTTTAGTTTTATGTTACAACAAATCAAGACAATACTTCTAAAATGGTACTCTCAAAATCAACGAGAACTGCCTTGGCGAACAACAAAAGACCCTTATTTTATTTGGTTGTCAGAAATTATTCTTCAACAAACCAGAGTTCAGCAAGGACTCTCTTATTATCAATTGTTTACTGAGAAATTTCCTACGATTTTCGATCTTGCAAATGCCGATGAACAAACTGTTTTAAACACTTGGCAAGGCTTAGGTTACTATTCAAGGGCCAGGAATTTACATGCAACTTCTCGCATTATTGTCCATCAATACAAAGGAGTATTTCCATCTAGTTTTGAAGAAATAAAATCGTTGAAGGGTATAGGGAATTATACTGCCGCTGCAATAAGTTCTTTTGCCTTCGACTTGCCTTATGCCGTTGTGGATGGAAATGTCTACCGTGTGCTGAGTCGTGTTTTTGACGAGGATTCACCTATTGATTCATCTGCTGGACAAAAATTATTTCAAAATTTAGCAAATAATCTACTCAACACCTCTTTTCCGGCTAATCACAATCAAGCCATTATGGAATTCGGAGCTTTACAATGTGTGCCTGTAAATCCCAACTGCGACATCTGTGTTTTAAATCAGCACTGTTTAGGGCGCCAAAACAATAGAATCAATGTTCTCCCTGTGAAAGAAAAGAAAACAAAAGTGTCGAAAGTACAAATTGACTATTCTATTCACTTCGATGAAAATAAAATATTACTCAGGAAAAGATTGGGTAAAGGAATTTGGCAACATTTATACGAATTCCCGCATTGCATAGACATGCCCAAAGACCCTCCTGTTTTCAGTGAAACACATTTACTTTCCCATCAAAAACTTACTCTTAATTATTATCGAAACGTAAACAATACAATAGCCTTTGAAGAAAATGGTCTAGAATGGGTAAATATTAAAGACCTAGAATCATACCCCAAACCCAAGCCAATTCAATCATTTATAGATAATTACTTAGATGAATTAAATTCTGAAAATTGAATTCTGAATTCATTTTTTGGCTTTCACAAGGTCATTCTCCTATATTTGTAATAAAATAAATAATGGCTGGAAGCGTAAACAAAGTTATTCTTATCGGAAATTTAGGGAAAGACCCCGAAGTTCGGAAACTTGAAAGCGGAGCAACTGTGGCCAATTTTTCTGTTGCTACATCAGATAATTAC
This sequence comes from Bacteroidota bacterium, assembly GCA_018825925.1. Taxonomy (GTDB): domain Bacteria; phylum Bacteroidota; class Bacteroidia; order Flavobacteriales_D; family Crocinitomicaceae; genus UBA2040. The sequence continues at coordinate 1,728 of JAHKAT010000211.1, forward strand.
ACGGATAAAAGTACTGGCGAAAAGAAAGAAATTACTGATTGGCACGACATCGTGGTTTGGAGAGGACTTGCCGAAGTAGTAGAGAAATATGTGCGAAAAGGAATGAAGGTCTATATTGAAGGCCGTTTAAAAAAACGATCTTGGCAAGACAAAGAAGGTCAAACGAGATATACTACCGAAGTTTTAGCCGATAACCTCACCATTTTATCTCGCCCTGATAATCAAGAGCGAAGTAATCTGCCCAATTATTCGTCACAAGATACCCCGCCAGCGCCAAGCAAGATTGATGAATTGCTTAATGACGACCCTAACGATCTTCCATTTTAATTATATCACATGGACGAATCGATGCCCCAACCCATTATTGACCCTCTGGTCACCTTTTTACAAAGTGGATTTGCAAGTAACGACTGGATAAGCCTGTTTGTTGTTTTTATTTTACTAGCTTGCTCAGCTCTTATTTCAGGTTCAGAAGCTGCGTTTTTTTCCTTAAGTCCCGCCGAAAAAGATTGTCTCAAAGTAGATGAATCTAAAAAAGGTAAAACAGCACAAAACTTATTAAAAAAACCACAAGAATTACTAGCTACAATACTAATAGTCAATAACTTTGTCAATGTAGGACTTGTAATCTTGTCAAGTGCTTTGTTACAAAAGATCTATCCACCTGCCCCTGGAAATGAAACAATAAGATTGGTGGTTGAGATTTTTTCTATCACCCTTACCCTCTTATTGATTGGGGAAGTTATTCCGAAAATTTACGCCACAAAAAACGCATTGAAATTCTCGCTTTCAATGTCGGGAACTCTCTTCAATTTAAGTAATTTACCGCCAATTTCTTGGTTGAAATCATTTTTAGTTAACGGCTCCAATATTATCCACAAAAAAGCGAAAAGAAAAGGTATAAAAATCTCTTCGGATGAATTGGAACAAGCCTTAGCACTGACTAAAGAGGATCACACATCCAAAGAAGAGCATAAAATTCTTGAAGGTATAGTCAAGTTTGGCAACACTGAAGTTTGCCAGATAATGCGCTCAAGAATGGACGTAGTAGCCCTTGAAAACGACCTAAAGTTCACAGAAGTAATGAACATCATTTTGAATAGCGGTTACTCAAGGATTCCTGTGTTTAAAGAAAGTTTTGATGATGTTATAGGTATCTTATTTGTTAAAGATTTACTTCCCTATTTGAATCAAACTGAAAACGAAGAATTTAATTGGATCAGATTAATTAGAAAGCCATTCTTTGTGCCTGAGAATAAAAAAATTGACGACCTTTTAAAAGAATTTCAAGGTAAAAAAGTCCATATGGCGGTTGTCGTTGATGAATATGGTGGTTCAAGCGGGGTTTGTACGCTGGAAGATATTTTAGAAGAAATCGTAGGAGATATCACCGATGAATTTGATGCAGATGAAATTGCTTTCACAAAAATTGATGATCGAACATATATTTTTGAAGGCAAAACTGCATTGGTGGACCTTTATAAAGTAATAGACATTGACGGAAGAGAATTCGAATCCAACAAAGGTGATGCTGATAGTATCGGTGGTTTTATTGTAGAAAATGCAGGGAGAATTCCACGAAACAATGAATATATTGACATTGACTCATTTAGATTGATTGTGGAATCTTCAGACAAAAGAAGGGTTAAACTCGTTAAAGTTATTTGTCCTTTAGATGAAACCCCTGTAACGATTATTGGAACAAATGAATAGTATGAAGATTTTAAGTCTCGTTTTAATTTCCTTATTTCTCGCTGGCGCTTTTTCATGCTCTGGCGACAATAACTTTATTCCTAAACCGCCTACTTATTTAAAATTAGATTTACCCACTCCAAAGTACATTTCTTTTAGCGATTCTTGTCCTTATACATTTGAAATACCAAGTTTTTATTCATTAAAAACTGTCCTTGCTGGTGAGTGTCATAAAGATATAGACCTTGGTCCTTTAAATGGTGTTATTCATTTTTCGTACATCCCCATGGTAGAGCCGCTTTCAGCCTACGTGAACTACTCGATAGATAAAGTTGACGAACACAAGATAAAGGCAACCGCAATCAATGACACTCGATTTATTGATACTGCCCATCATGTTTTTGGGACTTTGTTTGAATTAAAAGGAGACGTAGCTTCTCCCTTTCAGTTTTATTTAACTGATTCGACAAAAAATTTCGTGAGTGGCGTTGTTTATTTCAATAGTCAACCCAACTATGATTCTTTAAAACCTTCTTTGGACTATTTAAAAAAAGATTTACTCCATATGATTGAAACTTTCAGATGGAAAAAACAGCAACCATAGTTTATATAGGTTTAGGCACCAACATAGGCAATAAACCTCAAAATCTTTTTGACAGCATCAATTTTATTGATCAACGAATAGGAAGGTTAGTAAAATCGTCAAATTTTTATTCCACGCCACCTTTTGAAATGCAGAGTAAGAATGACTTCTGGAACGCCTGCATCCAGATAGAAACCTACTTGAATCCATTCGAAATTTTAGAAGAAATACAGAAAATAGAGCAAGATATGGGTCGAGCGGCTAAGTCCATCAATAAAAATTACCAAGATCGGATCATAGACATTGACCTCTTGTTTTTTGGAAATGAGTGCATTGAAGACCCAAAGCTAACCCTTCCTCATCCTGAATGGCAAAATAGACTCTTCGTTTTAGTACCACTAAATGAACTGATCGACCGTTTAAATATTTCTGGAAATTGTCACCATTTAGCCAAACTTATTAACAAACTTGGGTCTCAAGCCATTCCAAAACAGGAATTAAAGTTTTTTTAAACAAATTGTAATTCACAAATACTTGCTTTAAACCAATTTTTTTTTGTTAATATTGCATTTCATTTGAAGAAATTAATAAAATAATATGAAAAAACAATCTCTAACAGGCTTAGCTTTCTTAGCTCTAACAGGTTCGTTAATAACAAGTTGTGACCTACTAAAAGACCTTGAGTATACTGTTACACCTTGTCCGCTTGAGTTACATGGTGACTCCGTTCGTGTGAAAATCGATGTTGATTTTCCAGAAAAAGGAATTCGTAAAAAAGTTAGAGCTGAAATTCAACCGATGTTAGGTGATGTGGCTCTTAAGCCAGTTACCGTTCAAGGTGAAAAGGCTACTGGCAACGGTTCTGTTGTTCAATTCAAAGCAGGAGGAAAAATCTCTTACTACGATGTAGTTCAGTATCAATCTTCATTTGAAAATACAGAATTAAACATTACTGGTAAAGTTTTTAAAGGAACAAAAGAAAAAGAAGAATTAGGTCCTATCAAAATTTGTGATGGAACTGTAATCACTCCATTATCAGTAAGCAAAGATTTCAAAGTAATTATGGAGAAGGACAACTTCAAAAGAGTTACTGAGCAGTCTTACAACGCTATGATTAACTTTGAAAAAGGGAAATCAGTTGTACGTCCAGGTGAGTTGAAAGATAAAGATATTATCGACTTAGCAAATTGGATGAAAAATGCTGAAGGGAATGCAAAAATCAAAATTAACTCTATAGACGTTATTGGTTATGCTTCTCCTGAAGGTGAAGAAGACAAAAACAACACTTTGTCTACTGACCGTTCAACTAGCGCTAAAGATGCAGCAATGAACTTGGCTAAAACTTCAGGTAACAAAATCGGACAAACTGAAATCTACAAATTAGATGGACGTGGTGAAGATTATGCTGGATTTAAAGTTGAATTGGAGAAGTCTTCAATGAACACAGACGAGAAAAACTTGGTGATCCGAGTATTAGAAATGCATAAAGATCCAGCAACTCGCGAAACTGAAATGCGTAACATGGGTAAAACATTTAGCTATTTAGATGCTAACATCTTCCCTAAATTACGTCGTTCTGAAATCAAAGTTAACTACGAGAAAAATGGTTATTCTGACGAAGAATTGAAAACGATTGGTTCTGCAACTCCTGAGAAATTAGAATTAGAAGAGTTATTGTTCGGAGCAACTTTAGTTTCTGACATGGATACTAAATTGAAAATGTACAAAGCTGCTCAAGCGAAGTACCCAACTGATCACAGAGCTTATAACAATGCAGGTGGTATCTTATTCATGCAAAACAAAATGGCTGATGCTAAAGCGATGTTTGAAAAAGCAAACAACATGAAAGACAACGCTATCGCTAAGAATAACTTAGGTGCAGTAGCTGGTGTTCAAGGAAATCGTGCTGAAGCAGTTAAATTGTTAGCGCAAGGAAAAGGTTCTGGTGCTGAAAATGGTTATAACTTCGGTATCTACAATGTATTGGATGGGAAATATGCTGAAGCAGTTTCTAACTTCGGTTCTGAGCCTTCTTACAACAAAGCATTGGCAACAATGTTGAATGGTAGCCCAGAAGCAGCAATCAAAACTATCAACGAATCTGTAGACAAAGAAACAGCAAGAGGTTACTACCTTAAAGCAATTGCTAATGCTCGTTTGAACAAAGCTGGTGAAATGGCTTCAAACTTGAAAACGGCAATCGATAAAGATTCTTCAATGAAAGCGAAAGCTGCTAAAGACATGGAGTTTTTCAAATTCAGAGAAGATAGCGCTTTTATAGCTTTGCTATAATCTGAGCAATCTCAAATTATTTCAAAAGGCTTCGAATTATTTCGAAGCCTTTTTTTTGTGCAATTGATTTAAATAAATCTGTTCGTATTGTCCGGCCGTTGGATAATTCACCATTTCAAAACCCAAATACTGTTGATCCAAAAAAGTGCTATATCCTCCTCTAGAATGAATTATTCGAGATTGCACCAGTATGTTGTCCAAAAGAACTTGTTCGAGGCTAGAGATTACCTCTACGCTCGAATTTTGGGGTACTCTATAGTTTTCATTCACTCCAATCAACTTTGAGTCACTATCACTCCAATCTATTTGCTTCTCAAACTGTGCTAGTAATTGCGAGCGAAAAGGCTCTGGACCAGTCAGTAAATAGGTAATGAATTTTTTATCTTTTGAAGACTTGTTTTCAAACCGACTCGGCCATCCTACAAAAAACAATTTCATTGGAGGTGTTTTCCCAACAGCTGTCATTTTTCCCGATAACAAACTCTGCTCATTGTCCAACAACCAAATTTCATCAAATCTCAAAACCGCCTTGTGATGCATCTTATTTACAAGACAATTTAATGAAGGGGTGATATAATTCAATTGATGGGTTATAAAAACTGACTTTATATTTTTAGAATGCAAACCATAAATGTGGTCTGAGAGAATCAAATCAATTTTATGTGCTTTAATCAAAGCTTCTGCTTTTTTTTGCAAATCCTTTAGTTGATTTTTCCATTTGGGATACTTCAATAAGATTTCCACTCCAAAAGAATTCAACCCATTAAAATCTACCGAAAAGCCCTCCCAAACTTGAGACGAATAGGGCGATAAGTACGTTTTTAGCTGATTTAACTGTCTGTTTGTTCCAATAATATGAATTTGATTGTTTTGATTTTGTAAAACCTTTAAAATTGGAATACTCCTCATTAAATGACCATCTCCCCAATTTAATGCGACAAATAAAATCTTTCTCTCAGAAATTGGATATGGTAGACTAAACATCGTTAATGTTGGTTAAAATTCTTCGGAAAAACACCAAAGAAACCTTTTAATTTCAAAACGTTCCAAATCAGTTTCAATAAATTTCTAATTTTATGTACAAAATTGAAAAAATGGACAAAAACGAATTTACAAAATATGCTACTAAGCACATGGGTATTAACAGTACCTATTTAGGGCATTACATAGAATCATCAATGACTCCTTACATTATTGAGGAACGTCCGATGAACATGACTCAAATGGACGTGTTTTCTCGTTTAATGATGGATCGTATAATTTTTTTAGGAACAGGAATAAACGACCAGGTTGCCAATATTATTAATGCTCAGTTATTGTTTTTAGAGTCAGTAGACCCTAAAAAAGACATTCAAATTTACTTGAATTCTCCAGGAGGTTCGGTTTATGCAGGATTGGGTATTTATGATACTATGCAGTTTATCAAGCCGGATGTAGCAACAATTTGTACTGGTATGGCAGCTTCAATGGGCGCTGTATTGATGTGTGCAGGTGCAGCAGGTAAGCGTTCTGCCTTAAAACATTCACGAGTTATGATTCACCAACCCTTAGGAGGCGCACAAGGTCAGGCATCAGATATCGAAATCACCGCAAGAGAGATTCAAAAGTTGAAAAAAGAACTTTATGAAATTATCGCTCATCATTCTGGACAGACTTACGAAAAAGTTTGGGAGGATTCTGATAGAGATTATTGGATGACCGCAGAAGAGTCGAAAGCGTACGGTATGATTGATGATATCTTGGTTAGAAATCCTAGATAATTTTTATATTTAATTAAGAAGACCAACCTAGCCGTTGGTTTTCTTTTTCTGTAAAATATCATTAACTTTGTCGCTACGGGTCGTTGGTGTATGCCAAGGACCTTTTTATTTTGAAAACATGAAGAAAGATACAGGGTGTTCCTTTTGTGGAAGAACAAGAAATGAGGTTGGGATTTTAATAGCTGGTGTTACAGGCCATATCTGTGATGGATGTATTACCCAGGCGCATGCAATTATAAAAGAAGAAGAACATAACTTACCTAAATCAAGTAATTCTGTTGTAAATATTCTTAAGCCAAAAGAAATTTTAGAAAAATTGAATGATTATGTCATCGGTCAGATGGATGCGAAGAAGGTTCTTTCCGTGGCTGTTTATAATCATTACAAAAGACTAAATCAAGTTGCTAAATCCGACGATATTGAAATTGAAAAATCGAATGTTATTTTAGTCGGTAGAACTGGTACGGGTAAAACTTTACTTGCAAAAACCATTGCAAAAATGCTCAATGTACCATTCTGTATTGCCGACGCTACCGTACTAACAGAAGCGGGATACGTTGGTGAAGATGTGGAAAGTATTTTGTCACGTCTCTTACAAGCAGCAGATTACAATGCCCAAGCGGCTGAACAAGGAATTGTTTTTATTGATGAAATTGATAAAATCGCTCGAAAAAGTGACAACCCTTCAATTACAAGAGATGTTTCAGGAGAAGGGGTTCAACAAGCTTTATTGAAATTATTGGAAGGGACTGTTGTTAATGTTCCACCACAAGGAGGAAGAAAACATCCAGAACAAAAAATGATTCAAATCGATACTCGAAACATACTATTTGTTTGTGGTGGTGCTTTTGATGGTATTGAGAAAATTATATCCAATCGCGTGAACCGTCAGACCATTGGTTTCGCGACTAAGAATGAAGAAAACATAGATCAAGAAACAATTCTACGCTATGTAAATCCTACCGACATCAAAACTTTCGGTTTAATACCTGAATTAATTGGACGTTTCCCTGTGTTAACTTACTTGGAACCATTGGATGCAGCGAGTTTAAAACGAATTTTAACAGAGCCTAAAAATGCTATTGTAAAACAGTACATAAAGCTTTTTGATATGGATGGTATCAAGTTAACTTTTGACGCAAATGTTTTGGATTTTGTGGTTGAAAAAGCAATCGAATTTAAGCTAGGTGCTCGTGGTTTACGATCTATCTGTGAAGCAATCTTAAACGATGCGATGTATGAATTGCCTTCAGATAATTCAACAAAAAGCTACAAGCTAACTTTGGATTATGCCATGAGCCAATTCCAGAAGTCAAAAATGGCTAAATTGAAAGTCGCTTAATTTAAAGAGGGAAAGTTTCAGGCCTTATTCTGTAATTCTGTCGGCTTGGTTGAACCACTGACCGTAACCTTCTAGTTTATTTTAAACTTACAATACTTGATAATACTTCCTTTGGCTGTAAATAGCTTTTCGTAGTGTGTTTTTATATGTAGAATTTCCTTGGTCACTTCGTCCAATTCATCAGTCATATCCTTGTATAAATCCCACGTTATCAACAAAGGCTCATAATTGTGTAATTTAATTTCATCAACCGTTGATTCAAAAAGTAAATCACTATCTGTTTTAAGATGAACCAAACCACCTTTTTTCAAAATCTGACGATATCGATTGATAAAAAGAGTTGAGGTCAATCTTTTTCTTGGTTTTTTGGGTTGAGGATCCGAGAAAGTCAACCAAATTTCATCAATTTCATCTTGACCAAAAGAGTCGAGTATAAAATCAATTTTTGTTCTACAAAAAGCAACATTTTTCAATCCAGTAGCTAAGGCTTCTTTCGCTCCAATGTACATTCTATTGCCCTTTATATCCACTCCAATGAAGTTTTTATTTGGATATTGTCGCGCCAAGCCAATACTATATTCACCTTTGCCACAACCCAATTCTAGAACTATGGGATTATCGTTTCCAAAGAACTCTTTCCAATTTCCTTTTTTCTCAAACTCTTGACCCACTTCCGGTTCAAAAAAATTATCAAACGTTTTGACAACGGCAAATCTTCTCAACTTGTCCTTTCCCATCTTATTTTAAACTTTACCTTAAACTTCTATTTGCACTAAATATCCAGTGTGCTTGCGAATATTCAACACTCGGCCATCTTCGAAAAGAAAATATTGACCTTTAATTCCCTTTAAAACTCCTGCAATTTCTGGAAATTTATCAAAAGATACGCTTGTCACTTTCGTTGGGTACTGTTGAACTGGAAAATTCAATGACCAAATTGTATCATCTTCTGAGAAAAACTCTGTCAAGTCTGAAGGCAAGCGCTCGTGTAACGACCATTTCTCCTCCTCTAAATCGATAGTCTCATCCAATACATTGCTAAGCATCTTGCGCCAATTTGTTTTATCGGCAAACTCACTTTTTAAAGCAACCTCCAACTTTCCTGCTTCATATCGGTTTGGAGTAACCGCCAGTACTATAGCACTTGATGCACCTTGGTCTATCCAACGTGTAGGAATTTGCGTTGTTCTTGTGACTCCAACTTTTACTATATCACTAGCTGCAAGATACACCACGTGCGGTTGATTATGATGCTCTTCTTCCCACAAAACATCACGACCTTCACCTAAATGTGCCTTGCATAATTCTGGCCTAATAATGCATTCTGCAGCTTCGGGGGCTGAAATAAAACAAGTATAACAAAACCCTTCACCAAAAGAGTTTTTAGTAATCTTTCCACATTTACTGCAGTTTATTTTACCATCGAAACGCAGGGTGATTTTTTTACCTATCCAATCATTTATAATAATGTACTGGTCATTGTGTTTGAATGAATACAATATTTCGGCACCAATTTCAGTATGCATTTTATTCAAATTCAATTCGATCATTCTGGCAAAATTTCCATTTTTTCTGCGAAATGAAAGCAATAATCTCTTAAATCTTCACAGATATTGGTTTCTCCTGTTGCTTTTTCGAAGGTATCAGCCATGGTCATCAATGTTTGATGAAAAAACTGTTTCATTTCCTCTATGGACATTTCTTTTACCCATAAATCCAATTTCATAGTGTTTTTTTCATCACCATCCCAAAAAGACAATAGCATGGCTTTAGCATCCTTTACAGCGCCTTGATCCTCTGCTTTCCATTTCATTTCAACTGGAAGTTGGTTTTCGTCCAACAATACTTCTATATTAATCTCTGATTTTTTCATGTTAATCAATTTCAAACTCTTGTAAAATTTTGGTGTAAGGAGTTTCCATTAAAGTGGCCAAAGATACTTCATTCTTCTCCAAAAACGAATGAACCATTCGCCATCCTAAAAACTGCCCCAAACGATCTGGCCCTTTTTCTGGCAATCCTACTGTAAAAGGTCCAGGGTTCAAAAAATTCATTTTATCTCTTTCGTCGTTCTTGAAAAGCAAATTCTCATTCTTAAGGTAGTCCCAGAAAGCAAAAATATGATCGTTTGCCCACTCCAAATCTTCTTTCTTGTAACGCAGTATCGTTTCCTTCAGTAAATCTGGGAAAGCAGCCTCCACTAACACTAGTATTTTTCCATAACGAACCATCTGTTCGGCCAAATTACCATCCGTTTCTTCTACAACATGAGTCATTAGCCAAGTCGTGATGATATCTCTGTGTAAATATTTCACGTCCATACCTTCTTTGATCCATTCAAAAAACACATCTGTTGGCAATTGCTGAACCAGTGGGTGTTTACCACCTAAATATCTTTCCATGCCGACTACGAGATCCGTTTCAGTTGCAAAAACACTGCTGTTGAACAAGGTATTGGCCCAAACAATCCTTTTCGGCAAAGCAGCTTGAGGTAAATGAAATTTCAATCGTCTGAAAGCAGAATCAAGCGCACCGTTCATTTCCCTTACTGGATAAAATTTCTTTTTGATTTCTTTTTCCAGTTTTGAAATATATGGATCAGATTTAAATCGTTTTAAAGAATTTGCTACCACAGTATCAGAAGGAGAGCTGATGTTCAAACAAGTTCCGAGCACATACCCATATGCATCGCCTAACTCAATTTGTAATGCGCTATTGATTCTCAATATTTCATTCCAATCAGACGCAATCAAAACACTGTCTAAATTGTATATTTCGAGCTTATGTGTTATATTCGATATATCGTTTTTAAATGGATCGCTTTTACAGGCATAAAACCCAAGTATCAATAACGAACCTAGGGCAAAAAGAATTAATTTTGTCATACACTTTTGAATTCGGTTCAAAATTAATTAATCTAAAGGCAATGCCTTTATTAAAAACTATAGAATGAGAAAAATTATCATATTTGCCTTTCTTACGGCTACTAACTTTATATTGGCTCAAGAAGAAACTGAAAAAAAATTCCAAGCTGGGTTAACCTTTGGAACAGGAGTAAATCTGAATAAAACTGCCACAAAAAAAATGGCGGTAAATGGAGTCGGTTCAAATTTATCTGTTGGCGTTGGCTTAAACTACTTCATGACCAACTCTATCGGTGCTCATTTCGGTTTGGAGTTAGATTTTGAAAACAACAAAATTCGTCCAAGTGATGTCACCTCTCCTTCATACTACCAATTCAGCGATACTAAAATTTTAAAAAGTGATGAAGCGGAAGGAGGAACTTACTTTCAATATACGAACAGAACTCAAAAGCCAATTTATTTAACCATTCCAACTGAATTATATTTTAGAACGAAGTACTTTGGATATTTGAGATTTTTTGGAAAATTTGGTTTAAGATCGAGCTTTTTATTAGGAAATAAAATATTTGACGAAGGATTTATGTTTGAGAATAACAGTCTAGCAGGCAATAAGATAGCCGCAGAAAACAACACCATGAAAGCGGCGGGCGACATGAGTTTTTTGCGTGAAACTGTTGGTTTTACCTTAGGTGCAGAATATAACTTTTCTGGTTCAACTAGTGTTTTCGCAGAGCTTGGATATTATTACGGATTTATTCCTGTCTACCGAAGTAACAAAGAAAAAAATCAAACCTTGTTTTATTTCGATCAAACAAACAATGGTCAACGCACCTATTATTCAAACGACATGACACAAAGCCAACTACACATAAAAATAGGACTACTTTTTTAATGAATAAAGCCAAAGAAGTTGCGCTTCATATAGTAGATTGGCTAAGGAATTATGCCGAAAGCGCGAAGGTGAATGGATATATAATCGGAATTTCTGGAGGTATCGATTCTGCCTTAACATCTACGCTTTGTGCACTCACAGGAAAAAAAGTGATTGTATTGAGCATGCCTATTCGCCAAGGAGATCTTGAATATACACGAGCCAAAAATCATATCGATCATCTTTTGTCAAAATTTGAAAACGTTCAAGCTTTAACGATTGATTTAACACCATCTTTTGAGCAAATAGAAAAGGATTTACCTGTGAGTACCTCAGGTCATTTTCTTTCTATGGCAAATACTCGATCTCGCTTGCGCATGTTGACTTTATATGCTGTCGGACAATCAAATGGTTTATTGGTTGCTGGAACAGGTAATAAAGTAGAAGATTTTGGAATTGGATTTTACACGAAATACGGTGACGGGGGTGTAGATGTTAGTCCAATTGCAGACCTAATGAAAACAGAAGTTTGGGAATTAGCAGCAGAAGTGGGTGTTTTAAAAGATATAATTGAAGCCAAACCAACTGATGGCCTTTTTGACGATGGACGAAGTGATGAGGATCAAATTGGTGCGTCGTATCCAGAACTAGAATGGGCCATGGAATACCAAGGAGATTCAACAGGTTTATCGCCTCGCCAAAAAGAAGTGCTTGATATTTACAAAAAACTAAACACATCTAACAAGCATAAAATGAACCCAATACCCGTATGTATTATTCCTAAAAACCTGAGATAAAAGAGATTTATGAAAATATTTAGTTTTATTATTATTCTTTTTGTTGCTCTAAATTCACTGGCGCAAAAAAATTTCGATTCCTACACTACCATTCAAGCGGAAGGTAAAATCCCAAATGACTTCACTATTCTTAGTTCTTCGAAAGTAAAAACCGGCATGGAAGAACAAAACACGACGCTTAGTTCACGAGAGCGAAAGGTTTTTTTAGAAGGTATACATTATGGCATTGACGAACTGCTTCAGAGCGGTTTAGTTATTTATGGTGATGAAATTTCAAAGTACATCAATGATGTTGCCGACAAATTACTTGCAAAGGAGAAGAAATTAAGAGATCAACTTCGTTTTTACACGATAAAATCCAATGCCACCAATGCTTTTTCGACAGACCAGGGAATTATTTTTGTAACCACAGGATTGGTGTCACAATTGGTAAATGAGGCCCAACTGGCATTTATTTTGGCACACGAAATTGCGCATTTCACAGAAAAACACGTTATTGAAACCTTTGAATACAAGAGTAGAAACAAGGGTATCAATTATCAAATTACCCAGCTGGCCACCTATTCGAAAGATAAAGAGTTTGAAGCAGATATTCTAGGTATTGAATTTTATCAAAAAGCCGGATATACAAAAAAAGACATTCTTCGTGTATTTGATGTGATGATGTATTCCTATTTACCAATTGACGAAGTACCGATTGGAAGAAGCTATTTTCAAAGTGAATTGTGCTATTTACCATCCAATTTATTCCCCACAGATAAATTCGAAATTAAAGCAGCAGAGGATTACGATGACTCGCGAAGTTCACATCCGAATATTAAATCGAGAAAAGAGAAAGCATTATTAAAAATTGAATCACTAAAAGATTGGGGCAGCAACTCTGCTTATTTGGCAGAAGGTCGCTTTGAATATGTTAGAAATATTTCTCGATTTGAAGGAGTGCGTTTAGATTTAATTAACCAAAACTTTTTAGCTGCGCTATATACCATTTTCATTCTTGAAAAGGAATTTCCAAAATCCAACTACTTGAATAGAATGAAATCACAAGCATGGCTGAATATTGCATCCTATAAAAAAGAAGGAAAACTAGATCAAATCATTCCTAAGAAATCCGATTGGGAAGGTGAAATTTCTTCACTGTATTACTTTATTCGAAATATGCGAAATAAAGAGTTGGAGATTATGGCTATGAGAACCATTGAAGACTGTCGTTTAAAAGACCCTGAAAATGAGGAGCTCAATTTGATTTGGAAAAAAATGATCAATAGTCTTTACACCTCTGAAGGATTTAAAAAAGAAGATTTAAAAAGTCAAACCTTTCAGCAAGCAACAGATTCGTTGAGCCTTATACTTTCTGAAAACAAGGTGGACTCTGTTGTAACTTTACCGAGTGAAGAGCTTAGTAAATACGATAAGATTAAAAAGAAAGTGAATACCATTGAAAATGGGTCTATCGATAGCACCAAATTTTACTTGTATAACTTATCTGACCTCGTTTCAAACGAATTATTCAATCGAGAGTGGGAATTGTTGGACCAAGCTAATCTGCGTAATGAAAAATTGAAGGATAGTATCAATGATCTTTCGAATCGAGCATACAAAAGATACATTAAAAACAAAAATGAGCAAACGGATTTATCCAAGTACATTTTGGTAGATCCATCGGCTGTGAGTTACACCAAACGCTCTGTTAACTATGAAAAATCTGAAGCTCTCAAAATTAAATACAACGAAGCTTTTAAGAATGCAAGTGATTTACTGGGGCTTGAGTTGATCTCTATTGATCGATTCAATTTAGCAGCACAAGGAACAGAAAGCTTTAATGACCGTGGGATATTAACTTCCTTACTCATACAAATCACAAATTCTCCAAAAGAAAAAATGCTGGTTGACTATGACATCATCCAAAATTTAACCAAGAAATACGGCACCTCTAAATTGGTCTTTACCATCGTTGAACACTTGTATTATCCTGAATTTTCTGGCAATATTTTTTACTCCATTTTATTCCCTCCCTTGTTCCCATATTTCTTCGCAGCTCCATTTATAAAAGGAAATAACACTGAAATAAACGTTTTAGTTTTGGATACAAAAAAAGGTGAAATTACCGCTGTTGGACAATACTTTTTTGAAGAACCTTCTACCAAATTGGTTTTGCAAGCTCATTTATATGACATTTTGAAAAACCTTTAAAACCTATCCTATGAATCGTATTTTATCATTGTTTATAATTTTCATTTTTTGCACTTCGCTATCAATCAGTCAAACTTCGGGATATTTAGGAAAACGAAACTTGATTGGCTTCAATCTGATTGGAAGTATTCCCTTAACCTATAATTTGTTCGTTCTTAATAGTAGCACAGCATACGGTCAATATAAAGTCGAAAATGGAAAATTTGAGGAAGCTTCTAATTTGTTTTCAAGTGGGTTCTCATTTTCAGCGAGTAGAGTTTTAAAAAATAGATTTGCCCTTGGACTGGAATTCCGATCTGTAAATTACAAAACACTAATGCCTTATTCTATAAATATTCGCAAACAAAATAGCCAGTTTGCATTTTCAGGAGAGCTATTAAGAGCGCCTTATTTAAAAGTGAACGATATCACTTTTTCACCATACGTTGAATGGACGAAAGAAGGAGGGTTATTGCCTATAGGACTTGTACATCAATTGGGTATTAATATACATTCGCTTTCCCTTGAAAATCCAAAATCAGACTTCTTAATGAGATATCAATATTTTGATGAAAACTCAAATTATACAATGGAACAAAGCAATGAAACTCCTCTTGATATTGATCAAATTAATCTTTTAGCATTTGGTGTAAATTATAAATTACAGTTACGCGTTCCTATCAATGAATACTTACTTTTTCACGTAGGTGTCAGATATCAAATGAACATATTTATGTCTCAAAATTATACCGGATTTGACTGGCTTTATACCACAAACGGAACGTATGAAGGAAAGGATGTTACCTTTTTCTCGAGTGATGAAATAATGTTTAATATACGCAGAAGTTACCGACTCAACATCGCTCAAATCGAATCCGGAATATCGTTCGCTTTTTAGTCTACTTCAGGCGCCAAACGTAAAACGATACCGTCTATTTCATCCGAAATTTGAATTTGGCAACCCAAACGACTGTTGTTTTTAACATGAAAAGCTTGGTCTAACATATCAAGTTCCATATCACTTTGCTCAGCAAGTACATGGTCCGACTCCAAATAACATTGACAAGTAGCGCACATCGCCATACCGCCGCACTCACCTTTTACTGGTAAATCGTAGGATTTACATACTTCCATGATATTCATACTCATATCTGTAGGTGCAACTAGCTCGTGTGCTACATTTTCACGATCGATAATTGTTACTGTAATTTCACTCATGTCTAAAAATTCTCCAAATGTTAAAATATACGGCTTATCGACCGTTTTAGTTGAGTTGCAAAATTAGAAAAGAAAAGGGTAAAAAGAATTGAAAATTTAGGTCTTAATTAAAAATACGCAGTAAATTACTTCCGTTCCAAGCCGTTTGAAAAAGGCGCAAGCCAAATTCACTATTTGAAATTGGCGAACCATCGTATAAAGAAAAAGTAGCCTCGTTACACGAATCTCGCAGTACTAAAAAATTTTCCTTTGTGGGGTACAAAGGCTGATCACATTCGCCCTTGGGATCAGAAGGTGAATGTCTATCAAAAGCAATAAAATCATTCTCCGCTCGACGATAAACAATTAAACCTCGCGAACCACCATTCACATAGGTCCAACCTCCTACCCCTGTCAAAGCATTGTATGATGGTAGATTAATATCGATAGTAACATCGGTTGCAACCGAAGGAACTGGGTGATTTTTATTCTTTCGACACGCCGTTGAAATGATTATAAAAAGCGAAAACAAAATAATTAGTACCTTCATGTCGTTATAAAGTAAAGACAAATATAGAATGAAAACGCTTCAAATACTGGCTTTATTGTTGACCTTTTGTACAATGCAGAGTTTTTCTTCATTGGCACAAGGCAAAAAGAATGCAACATCGGTAGAAGCAGCTCAAAAAGAGTTAGCTAAAAAAAACAAGAAAAAACGAAAGTTGAGCATAAAAGCAAAAAAGGAATCCAAAAAGAACTTTGCTAAAATGCAAACTAAAGAGTTTCGGAAATCACTGAAACGGAATAAACGCAATCAAAAGAGAAGAGCGAAGGGCTTGCAATAAACTTTTAGTCGACTGAACGAGCTTTAGAATTTGATTAGGTGTTTGTTGCGCAACTTTGTTGTTTGGTCGGAGACTATTTTGGGCTGTTTTTTTCTGGGGTTATGTTTTTAGCCAAAATCACTAATCTACTGAAAATCAATTATAATAGTCGTTGACTAACGGTTAATCAACGACTAGAGTGTTGAATGATGTACCGTTTTTCTTTCTCTAAAATCCCTCTCAACACTATTCCTAAAACCAAAAAAACTAGCCATTTCCATTCTACTTAAAAAAAATGAATACCCTCTCGTTTTAACCTACCTTACTCTCCAATAACCTCCTCATTTCGACCAATTCAAAATAGATCCATTTTTTTGAAAATTTAATAAAGGAGTTATATGTTAAAAAAATACTTACAATTTATTGAAGTAATTAGTGTTCGCTATTTTGATTTAAAATATTGGGTCTCGGGCTCAGCTCACGCTAATCCAAAGGTAAACTTAGGTCCAGCAATTTAACAAAGCAGTATCAGAGTCAAAAAGATGAAGCTGAAGTGGCACTCTCTAGTCCAAAGCCAACAAATCCTCTGTCGCTTGTTCCCAAATAGCCATTTGTTCATCAAGCATTGCTTTCTTGTCTGCGAAATTTTTAAGCACACCTTCTGCTTTCGCTTCATCGCTATAGTCAAGTCGCTCCACTTCTTGTTGCAAAAGATGATTTTCTTTTTCAAGATTCTCAATTAACTCCTCTGTCTTTTTTATCAAATTCGCTAATTGAGTTTTTTTCTTTTTTAATTCTTTTTGTTCTTCAAAATTCTTCTCCGGCTTCGGTTCTTCTATTTTCTTTTCTACTTTTTTTGCTTGGAGGGAATTATTTTCGTCGGACATCGACATTTTTCGTTCCAAGAATTCATGTACTCCGAAATGGTGAATTTTCAAGCCATAATCTTCAATATCCCAAATACGATTGGTCAATCCTTCTAAAAACTCTCTGTCGTGTGAAACAACGATGAACGTTCCTTCATAATTCTGCAGAGCCGTTTTTAAAACGTGTTTTGATTGTAAATCAAGATGATTGGTCGGCTCATCCAAAATCAAAACATTACTGGGGCTCAATAACAACTGACACAAAGCTAGTCGCATGCGCTCTCCACCGGATAAAACAGCCACTTTTTTATCTACGTCTTCACCAGAAAACAAAAAAGCTCCAAGAATAGAGCGTAGGTCTTTTCGAATATCTCCAACTGCCGTTTCATCTACCGTTTCATAAATGGTTTTAGTGGTGTCCAATGCCTCTGCCTGCCCTTGGGCAAAATACGATACTTTCACGTTGTGCCCGTATTCAACAATACCTTCTCCTTCTAAAGAACCGATTATCCGCGCCAATAAGGTTGATTTCCCAACACCGTTTGCTCCAAGCAACGCTATTTTCTCCCCTTTACCAACCGTGATATTTATGTTTTTGAAAAGTAATTTGGGACCATAGGTTTTCCCCATGTCCTTCATATCCAAAACCCATTTACCTGGCTGATTACTTAAAGGAAACGCAATACGCATTTTTGCAACGCTATCATTTTCAACCTCAATTCGCTCCATTTTATCGAGTTTTTTAATCAAACTCTGAGCAAACGCAGCTTTATTTTTCTTTGCTCTAAACTTTGAAATTAATTCTTCCGCGTGCTTTATGTCTTTGTCTTGTTGTTTTTTAGCACTTCCCAAACGATCAATTTCTTCCGCTCTAGCAATTTTATATTTAGAATATGAAAATGGATAATCCACAATTTTCCCCATCATAATTTCAAGGGTTCTTTTCGTTAAATTGTCCAAAAACAAACGGTCGTGAGAAATAACAATTACTGCACCTTCAAAGTTTTTTAAATAGTTCTCCAACCATGCAATGGACAGGATATCCAAGTGGTTAGTAGGCTCATCAAGCAGTAAAATATCCGGCTGATTAACCAATATTCTGGCCAATTCCGCTCTCATTTTCCACCCTCCAGAAAAGGTATCCAACGGTCGGGGTAACTCATCATCTTGAAAACCCAAACCTTTCAGAATCGATACAATTTTTTCCTCCCAACTATATCCGTCTTGTAATAAAAATTGGTGGTTCAAATCGCTCATTTCATCCAAAAGCGACAAATAGGATTCGCTTTCGTAATCACTTCGTTCAACTATTTCGTGATTAATAACATCCAAACGCGTTTTAATACGGGTCAAGGTTTCATTACTTTGATTCAAGAATTCAAAAACAGACAATGTTGTATCAATTCGATTGTCCTGAGTCAAATAACCAATAGTCGTATCTTTTGGCATGTGCACCTTTCCTTCAGACGGTTTGTCCTTTTTAGAAATCAAACGCAACAAAGTAGATTTACCTGCTCCATTTTTTCCAACCAAGCCGATTTTATCTCCGCGATTGATTTGTAGATTAATATTTTGAAATAAATATCCTTGTGGAAGGTAAACGCCTAAGTTGTCCAATTGAATCATGCCGCAAAATTACGGTTTCAAAGTGGAAAGTCATGAGAGTTGTAGGTATTCTCTACTCTAAAACATAAAACAATTCCATATCCGCAACTTTACCAGTGCGTTTTTTTTTATTTCGGAACCACGAATCTATCGAATTATTTGATGAAACTAGATTTAACCACTACTATTTCACGGGCCACATTCAAAACCTTTGCGCGTATTTCGACTATTTTACCGGCTGGAAGTTGCCTAAATAAACTTAAAGCTGCTGGAGATAATTCATCCCCAGTTCCTTTGATTGGCAAAACCCCCGTATTGACAAACTCAACCGACCATTCCAAAATTTCAAAGGGTGCGTCGAGCGGCACTTCTATCGGAAATTTGACAATAATCTTTTTCGTTGATGGAGGTAATTTGTCGCCATCCTTTGATCCGCCTAATTGTAAGTCAGGTTTAGGCAATCGACTTACCCTATATTTTACAGATCCTAAATTAACTGTTCGGTTGGTCAATGATGACTTTCCATAGATTGAAATACTACAATCACGACTGGCACTCATTGGTTTAGCAATCCATGAGTTTCCATTCTGAGTGATTACTACATTCTCGCCTCTTAATTCCGATTGATCGTATCCCGAAACAGACGCTTGTAAAACATTATTATATCCTTTGTATAAAATATTGTAGGCAGGAATGGAAATAGTGCCCATTGGCTGAATAACCTTGACATTTTTACTCCACGGCAATAATTTTTTCACCCCATGTTTATTGGTTATCGAGATCGTTCCATTCAAATTTAAATCACCACCTCTCGATGCAGGAATACTAATTTTTCCTTTACCAAAAGCAACATCAGGCACAGTGGCTCCATTCATCGTTACTGACGGCTGTATATCTGTATCATAAGCCGCCATAAGTACTTCAACGTTAATTGTTTCCCCTTTGGCAACCAATTCCGGTCCGTAAGCCAATGCTATAATTTTATTGAAGGAATATTCACCTCCACCCACTCTTTCGAACAAATGTGATACAGCATCCGCTCGAGCTGCTAAAATTTCCTTTTGCAAGGACGACAGAGAAGCAATTGAAGCCACTACGGGCGAATGATCGAACGTTTTTCCCAACCAATGAACTCCAGTGACATCATTAACCGTATATCTCTCATTTTTGGACATAGAGCTATATATTTTAAAAAGCACTTCACGATCCGATGGATTCACATTCCCTTTCAAAACTTCACTTTGAAATTTAGCATTCAACCCTTTTTGATCTTTAAATTCACGAATATCGGGTGTTTTAAAATGGTATGAATTGTCTCCGTCTATAGACTCATAATTCGCTACCTTGTTGCATAAAAACGTTTTAAATTGATGATAGTTTTCCCACATCACTAAACCCTTTCCTTGTGGAGTTTTGATATTATCACCAAACATAATCCGCATGCTCTCGTCGTATTTATCTTGGCCATTTACCTTATTCAAATTCATTTTCCAAGGAATTAATGGAGTTCGAGGGTTCTTTTTTTCTAAAAGAATTTGATCAGAACCAATTTTTGTTATTTCCTCTCCACTTGCCTTTAAAATTTCCAATTTCAAAGCATCAATTTCATTTATTCTTAAGGCTGCCGCACTATCAATTTGATCTATCATCATTAACATGTTTTTAGCACGTACAGCTTTTTCAGCATTTTCTCCACTAGAAGCCACACCTTGTAGTTCCATTCTTTTTGCATCTCCTCGGAAATATTCAGATTCATTAGATCGCTGAATATTTTCTTCTATTGAGATAAACGCATCTAATATTGCTTTTGACACATTTAAAGCTAACAATGCTGTAAGCACCAAATACATCATACCTACCATTTTTTGTCTTGGAGTTTCTTTTCCGCCAGCCATCTTCTTCGTTTTAAGGGTTTAAGAAATAACCTCTAGTTTTAGAAAATGTTACAACTATATTTTTTTAACATAAAAGTTAATCTTTGTTAGCTTAAAACTTATTATATTCGTCGAAATGAAAATGCAAAACACATATTATTATCGAATCCAAAACATGGAATCGATCATATAGTGTCTTAAAATAAAGATTTACTAACGCAGCCCGATTCTACATAGAATCGGGCTTTTTTTATTCCCCTATGAAACAACAATTTGAAAAGTACACAGATGAAGATTTACTAGTTTGGCGAACCTTATTTGATCGACAAATACATAATCTACAAGACAAATCATGTAAAGAATACCTCATTGCCATTCAGCAAATGGAAGAAATTCTGAACCCTAATAACTTGCCCAATTTTGTGAAAATCAATAATTGGTTTGAAACAACTACTAAGTGGGAAATTAAATGTGTACCAGGTTTGATACCCGTTGATGAGTTTTTCTCCTTACTTTCTAAAAAGAAGTTCTGTTCATCCACTTGGTTGCGTTCTCTGAAACAACTGGATTATTTGGAAGAGCCTGACATGTTTCACGACATATTTGGCCATATTCCACTTCTAAGCCAACCCATATTCTCTGATTTCATGCATGAGTTTGGTAAACTGGGAGCTATATACTCGAGCAATGAACAATTACTCATTCAACTTCAGCGTCTGTACTGGTTTACCATTGAGTTTGGCTTAATTCAGCAAAATGGTTTAAAAATTTATGGCGCAGGTATAGCCTCTTCTTTTGGCGAATCGAACAGTAGTTTAAGTGTTGGACCGCAACGAATCAACTTCGATCTTGAGCAAATACTGAATACCCCTTTCAAAAATGATGAAGTTCAAAATGCTTATTTTGTAATTGAATCATTTGAAGAATTATTTGATTCTATTGTTCTTCTCACTAAAAAATGGAAAAACCATGAACTGGCAATTAATTAATGATCATTACATCTATGAAAGAAAGTTCAAGTCACAGACAGAACTTGCAGAATTTCTAATGAAAATCGCGGTGATTTCAGATCAATTAAATCATCATGCCGATTGGACAATTACCAAGGCTTATCATCTACGAATGCAGGTTTATACCCACGATACTGGTACATTGACAAGCCTCGACCATGAATTGGTCAAACAATTAGAAAAAGTCTAGACATAAAAAAGGGAAGCTTTCACTTCCCTTTTTATTGTAAAATCTACACGTTAGAACTGCCAAACATCATGTTCTATCGTTCTTATTTCTTCTTTTATTTTTTGACTTTCCATCAAAGCATCTACTCCAGTTCGGTAGGATTCAATCTTACGATCAAAAACACTACTTTCCTTATAGATAATTGCATTGAAGCGACGTTTCCAAAACAAGTCATCAAAACTCATCCATTGAGCATCATTTTGCTCATTGTAAACCAAATAGTTGTTAAAGTAAAAACGACAATGTGGGAAATACAACCAGAATAATTCTTTCAAACCAGTTATTTTTTCAACTCCACCTTCATCTACTTTATCATAAACTACTGGTGCAATGGCAATAATACGAACATCTAATTGAGAGCGTTCTTTGTCAAAGAACCAATCTTCTTTAATTCGATATTGAACAATATCCCCAGATGTATAATAAGTTGTATCACGAGGAGGATAGACGAATTCTTCAACTCCATCAGAGTTAATAAATGTTTTTGGATCACCAAATTCATCTGTTAAAGCTATATCACTTTGCGCCCCTAATCGACCGAAGTAATACAAAACTGCATCTCTGAAGATTGAATCAGTATAATAATTCTGTCCTGGAAGTGGATCAATAGGGTATTTTAACTGGTCACCATCTTTTTCACCAAAAACATTGTTTGGGTTATAAGGAGAGAACAATCTCAAGTCACCAAGTAAAACGTGATTTCTTATCACTGTCCACAAAGACCATCGATCTGTGTTACGAATCCATTCTCCAGTTGTTGAAATTTCATCCAAAGGAAAATACAATGAGTGATTAATTTTTTCACGCAAGTCTATATATTCCCATGCACGTTTTCCCCAGATATAATCTGCCTCACGTACATATTCATATGGTACTAAACGTTTGGTTGGAATATGTTCACGAATGTAAACTCCATCAACAATACCATCAGATGGTACATTAACCGGTCCACCGTTTAGTTCAGGTTGCGCATACGCTACCCCAACTAATCCAATCGCAATGATGTTAATAAATAGACTTTTCATACTCTTTTCAATTTATATAGTAAACGCTCCCGTTTTCTTTCTTTTCACCCCATCCGGACCAACTACCTCTGTAAAGAAAGTAATCACTGAACCAGGTTTTGCTTGTTTTAATAAAGACGACGCTGGTCCATTTAAAACATCTCCAGAACCTTTCGGAGGAGCACCAGGATTACCTGGAATAATCAACTCCCAAGAAACAATTCTAAATGTTGCATTCAAAGGAATTTCAGGTGGATATTTCGAGAACAATCTTGTTTCAGCTCGCGAAGCTTTTTCACCTGCTTGAGCTGCACCAAAGTACAGTTCAGGATTTGGTAAATTTGAAACTCTAAATTCAAATGAACCCAAAGAAACAGTTTTATTCGTTATTGAAGATTTACCCGAAACATTGATTTTTGCCACTTTTACTTTATCAGGCGAAGCGATCCATCCAGTGCCAGATTTTGACAAAGAACCACCATTCATAGTTAAAACGGTTTGGTCGTAACCTGAAGCAACTGCATCTACTTTATTCGGATAACCTCTGTACAATACATTCAACTCAGGTAAAGAAACCGTACCCATTGGTTTCATAATCTTGATGTTTTTCTCCCAAGGTAAAGTTTTCGGAATACCCGATTTGTTTCGTATAGTTATTGTCCCTTTCAAATTCATTTCTGTTGCTCCTGACGCCTTTGTTTTCACAAAACCTTTTCCGTCTCTAACTTCTGTAACGTTAGCTCCGTTTAAAGTTACACTCGGTTGTTTATCTGAATCATACGCAGCCATTAAAACCTGTACTTCAATTTCATCACCTGAGTTTGCTAATTCCGGACCGTAAGCCAAAGCCATGATCTTATTAAATGAATACTCTCCACCAGAAATACGACTACGAATCAAAGCTACAGCATCTGCTCGGGCTGTCAATATTTCTTTTTGTAATGAAGATAAAGATGCAATTGCAGCAACGACTGGAGAGTGGTCAAAAGTTTTACCAATCCAGTGAACATTTTTCACTTCATGTACTTCTGATCTTTCTTCTTTCGTTAAAGAACCATAGATTTTTTTAATGGCCTCTTTATCATCTTGGTTAACGTTGGATGCAGCGATTGCTTTATCTACTTGTTTATTCAAATCTGCTTGATCTTTAAATGCCGTTACATTTGGGGCTTTAAAATAAAAACTTGGTTGACCTTCACCTCCAGGATACTTCGCAATCAACTCTACCAAATCATTTCTGTATTTGTTAAAGTTATTCCAAAGCAATAAACCTTTTCCTTTTGGATTGGTTGTTTCCTCTCCAATTAAAATTTGCATTGGTTCATCGTACTTATCCATACTTTGAACATGTGACAAATTCATTCTAATTGGTTTTAGTGGACGAGTTGGATCATATTTTTTAGTGATTATCGCCTCCTCTCCTGTCAACGTTAAATCTTCACCACAAACAGTTAAGATTTCCAATTTCAAGTCATCTATTTCTTTGATTCTCGCCGCGGTAATTTTATCTATTTCCTCAACTATTTTCACCAAAGTTTTTGCCTTTTTCGCACGCTCAGGCACCGAATTATCTACCGCTACTTCTTTCAATTCAGACTCTTTCTCATTTCCACGGAAAAATTCTGTTTCGTTCGCTTTTTGGATATTTTCTTCAATTGCTACGAATGCATCCAATATGGATTTTGATACGTTCAAGGCTAACAATGCGGTGAGTACCAAGTACATCATCCCGACCATCTTCTGCCTCGGCGTTTCTTTACCTCCTGCCATTTCTTTCTACTTTAAAGTTTAGTTATGTTTCTTTTACAGTATTAAGCTTTGGTAATTGTCATCGCCTTCAACATATTGCCGTAAACTGTATTCAAGTCTGAAAGATTTTTAGACAAGGTAGCCATGTTTTCTTTATATAAACGAGTGTCTTCAGCCGACGCAGATAAATCTGACATCAATTTAGTAACTTGACCTTGGAATTTCTCTGTTGCCTCTAAATGAGCTGATGAGCCTTTCAATTGCAATTCGTAAACGTTATTTAACGCTGACAAATTCTTAGAAACTTTTTGCATTTGTTCTCCAAATGACTCACCTTCTTTTTGAGAAGAAGTGATTCCAGCAATTGTTGAAGAAGCTCTTTCGTAAGATTCAGACAAAGAAGTAACTTTTTCAGAAGCCGCTTGCAAACTAGATACGTAAGAATCTGTTGCTGCTGCTGCTGTGGTAACACCTTTTAATTGCGCTGCATTTTCACCCAACGCTCTCATTCCATCGCCTAATCTCTCAATTAAGTGGCTATCAATTTTTGCTTCTTCAAGCATTTTATCTAATTCACCAGAAATACCAGTTCCACCACCTTTCATTTTGTTACGAGCATTTTCTGCTAAAGCTTCGTGGTCTAATTCTTCTGAGTGTCCTAAAGCCAACTCTGGATAAACTAATTCCCAGTTTGGATCTTCATGAATAGGCTCAAAGGCTGAAAAGATAAAGATTAATGCCTCAGTGGATAAACCAACAACCAACATCGCTCCTGCAAATGGCCAGTGCATAATCTTAAACATTGCACCAATGATTACGACAGCTGCACCAAAACCGTACAGTTTCGCCATAAACAATTTCCATCCTTTACTTCCTGGTTTCATAATTTCAATTTTTTTTGGGTTTTTAAATTTTTAGTTGTGTCTTATCTTAATTGAATGTCGCTTTGAATTTCCTCATTTCCTTCTTGAGAGAAATCTTTTCCTCCTCGACCTAGGTGAGTCATTACATTTCGATAACCAATAAAAGATTTTGCTGTATCCTGATACTCATACGATCTAGTACCATTATTCAAATAATATCCTATATCTTTCCAAGAACCTCCTCTTAAAACTTTACGCTTCATTGAAGGTGGATCCCAGTCCATTGCATCATATCTGTGCTCTGAATTCAAATCATTCGAAAACTCATACATTGATTCATCATATGCAGTTTCACACCACTCTGCAACATTTCCTGCCATACAGTACAAACCAAATGCATTCGGGTTGTACGAGAATACTTTAACTGTTTGGAAACCTCCATCCTCAAAATATCTACCACGCATTGGCTTAAAGTTACCCAAGAAACAACCTGCTTCATTTCTAATATATGGTCCACCCCATGGATAAGGCTGTAAAGCCAAATCACCACGTGAACCTCTTTCCCATTCTGACTCAGATGGCAAACGGAAATCGTTCACAAAGATTTCACCCATACTAATCAAAAAGTTGTTCAACAATTGTGTTCTCCAAATTGAGAAAGCACGCGTTTGTTGCCAAGTCACACCAACAATAGGATAATTATCATAGGCTGGATGCCAGAAATACATGTTGGTCATCGGGTCATTAAAACTGTATGTGAAGTCACGCACCCAGCAAAGAGTATCTGGATATACATTGATCACTTCATCAATCACAAATCTTGAACGATCTTCATGACCACGAATAGCATTATTTTGTCCCTTCTCATTGAAGAATCCCATATCCTTATCCAATCCTTGAGGATTGTTATTGAAAGGATTTGGTGGAGTCTCCAAATTACGGTGTTCTTCCACAAGTTTATTTCCTTGACTGTCAAAACCATCAGGAATGATATTGATTCTACCTCTTTTAGCAGCCTCACGGTAATCAATCCAATAGTATTTGTACATCAATTTACGCACATCTATTTCTCTTCTTTTAAAGAAACGCTCTGGTGAAGGATAATACATATCCGCCAACAATGGAACTAATTCTTTATCGTTGTAATCGAAACTACGATCCCAATTCAAATTGAAAATAGTTCTGTTAAGCTCTCTATCCGAAGGATCGAATTCAACATACTCTAAACCGCCTTCATCAAAATACTCATCCTCGTAGTTGATGTAACGACTCGCGTCATCATCATCCTCTAGATTATAGTAAATTTTGTCTCTTGCGATAGAATCACGCACCCATTCCACAAACTGACGATACTCGTTGTTTGAAATTTCGGTTTGATCCATGTAGAATGCCGCAACAGAAACTGTCTTTGCACGCGATTGATGCAAGAATGGAACGTCTTGATCGTTCTCACCCATCGTGTAACTGCCCCCAGGGACATACACCATACCAAGTGGGATTTCAGGAATATAGAGTGGCCTGTTCAAAACGCCTGTTAGGTCACCTGATCTGGTGCTACAAGCGCCAATAATCGAACCAATCACTCCAATAATAAATAGTCTTTTCATGCTACCTCTTTAATTAACATTTTCCAGTCACCAATGAACATTCTACAGGTTTCATTTAACATTGGTATAACGGAATGTTTTACAAAATAGTTACAAAGATTAGAAAAAAAAATCAAATTACAACCATCTAGGATGTTTTGAAGGTGTTTTCTTTAATGGTGGAAGATAATAACAATACTTCAATAGTATTTCATGGCTTCCACGTGATACGGTACTTAATTTATTTACTGTTAAGTCATACGAATATCCGACCGTAAAATTGTTTTTAGAACCGCCTATCATGATCGCTATCGCGTCATTGGTTCTATAGGTCAACCCACCATATGCATCTAATGGACCGATTGGTAAAATATATCTTGCGTTAAAATCCATAGAAGATTTAACGGCATCTGTTCTAAATAAAAAATTACCATTAATTACACCAGGCCCTAATGGATCTGTTGTATAGCCTCCCATTATGTAATAATGTCTTGCGCTGTTATAGGTTTGTTCAAATTTTGCAGTACCTAAATCAACCGTTTGAGAAAGTCGTGGTGCATTAGCATGAGTTGTTGAGATTCCAACATAATAATTCTCAAGGCCCTTAAAATACACACCGAAATTAACGTCAAGACTGTTTGCTTTAAAACCAACAGGTAGTGACGGATCAAAATCGTTGGTCGGTGGAATCCAATCTGGATTAATACCAAAATTAAAGAGACCTGCTCCTAATCCTACTTGTAAAGTACCATAGTCGGTATATACAGGGTACGCATAATTTAATAATACGTTGTTTTGCTTTGCAAAGCCAATGCGGTCATGAAAAAACGACAAACCAACACCTCCTGGAAAATAGCGATTTATATTTGCCTCAACATTAAATACCATGGAAACAGGAGCACCTGTTACTTTATCCCATTGATTTCTATAAATGGAAGTTCCACAAATACCTTCGTCTATACCAGTTTCACCTGGGTTAAGACTCATTTTATCATAAATAAAATGGGTGATAATTTTGTCTTGCTGAGCATTAAAACCTAAGGAGATCAAGGTCGTAGCCAGTAGGAACGCATAACGAAGTTGTACCATATATTGTTTAATATTCTAGTCTTTCAATAACCTAATCTAAGGTGGTCTATAACTTTTGAGCCACTAAAATAAGGAAAGTTGCTTAAAAAAATAAAAAAGTCGTTAATTATTCTACTTTATTTTAAAGCCTTTTTTTTAATTATTCTAGTTTTTGATAAGTTTTCCACCATAAATCGGGAATTTCATTTTTCATTGAACGCTGATAATCTTCAAAATCGCAAGGTACCAAATGATGCCTTAGATACCGTTGTCCATTTTGGGACGGATATGGCACCTCCATCCACCAACGCTCACTTTTATTGCTTTTGTAAAACACAATTTCATCCTCTACCCCTTCATCCATATGCACTGCAAATCGAATATACTCCTTTTTAGAACCGATAGGAAAGTCTCCCTTTCGCTGTGTATACCCTTCAATAAAGTACCAGATCATTTGAGCTACCAATTCATGTGCTGTATCTGAATCTTGGTCGGGCTCTAAATTAAAAATGCCCAGCGACATTAATTTATCACTGATCCCTGCATATCTCGTTATTTGACAAATTTGATCTGCATAAAAACCATTTGGATTTTGTCCTTTTTGACCTGGAAAATCTGAATTTCGTATGCTTTTCACATCAACACTCAAGATATCTGAATTTCGCAAATGTGGCTCTGCTCGTTTAAAATCAGTGTTGAATTCTCCCAAACGGCAATAATCGAAATATAATTTATCGAACAATTCCATTTCATGCTTGCCATTCATTGGTGCCTGACAGCCAATATTAGCGAAATTAAAGAGGTAACATGGTCGCTGAACCAATAGGTGACTTACATAATTTTGAGCGGTAAAGGGCTCGTCTGGTCTTCCTATATCTAATTTGCTATCTACTGAGCAAATGTTAATTAATTGCTCCAACTGCTCAAACCCCTGGTAAACACCGTATGTAAGGTCTTGTGAACCGCCTATAACTACTGGGATAATTTCATTTTTCACTAACTCTTTGCAAACAGTTGCAATAGCGAAATAAGTATCTTCTATATTTAGACCTGGTTCAATGGTTCCTAAATCATAAATATTTGTTTTCCAAAGATCTCCTGGAAACAATTTATAAAAAGCATGCCTGAATCGGTCGTCAGAATTATTGGCAATTGTTTTGCCAGAATTTCTAAATTCCGGAACGTAAATTAATGCTACTCCTCCTTTTGAAAACTCTGGAAACGATCCTGTCGTATGAATTTTCAAGAAATCACCCAAGGTACCTTCATTCGAAGCTACAGTTTCAACGGGAGCAAAATACATTTCCA
>JAHKAT010000212.1 GCA_018825925.1 Bacteroidota bacterium
TATGATTTGAAGGCGAATCAATTGATGAGAAATCAATTTAATTCTTCTGTTCCTTCCAACACCTTCGGTTACCCCAACCTTGGCCACCCAACGGATCATTTCAACATTACCCCGTTTGAGGCGATTTATGCGGATCCCCAAACCTACGAACATATAAAAATGCAAGAATCAATTGACAATGACGAATTGGACGATACCTATTTAGTCTATTGTCGATCCTTCATCATGGATGAAATACAACACGATGATGTATGCTTGCAAAACCAAACCATTGGTAAAAACCACATCCAAAACATCCCCAGCTACAAATACAAAGCCCAATATAGAGCCTATACTACCATCACCATCGGCAACTTAGTAACACCCAAAACCGATCCTGGTGATTATATTATCGAAGCCACAGGCGACATTACCACTCATGCTGGCTCTTCCATTTCGCTCAAACCTGGGTTTCATGCACAGCAGGGCGCTAATTTTAAAGCAGCCATCGGTATTGACAATTGCTCACGACCTAGAACTGCAGAATTTTCAAATTCCAACGATGGAAATTCGGAGTATAAAGCATTGAATGCATTAGCCCTTTCCGTAAACGATAAACCAGTTGAAGAAAATGCTCTTGATACCCCACCAGAGCTCAAGCTCTACCCGAACCCAAGTAGTGGAATAGTGTATTATATAGTAGATGAGGAACTGTTGGGGAAAGATTATACCATTTTTACTCTCGCTGGAACCTTGATTGAAACTGGCAGCTTTTCCGATTTAAGAGGCACGATTAAAACTAATTTGTCCAAAGGGGTTTATTACTTTCAGTTAAAAAATGAAAAATATTCAGAAATCAAAAAAATTATAATATTATGAAACAAATATTTCTCTTCATTTTCTGCCTTGGCCTTCTATTCTCTTGCGTTAAAAAGCGCGAAGAAATATTTCATATCAAAGCCATTAATCCGGTTACGGGTGCACCGTATGCTGGTTTGGAATGGGGCGTATCTGCCACCAAAACAGGAGCTAACGGTGAGAAAAAAGTATATGAAGAAGGAGGAACACTCGATGCTAACGGCGAAGCTTTTTTAACTTTAAAAGTAAAAGGCGAACGCACCTACAACATTGGTTGCAAAAAGCCTGGCAATACATGCTATGTCAAACAAATAAGCTTCACATATGCTGTTCAAGATGCTCCTAAACCTACTTTTCTCTTTGAATTTGCGCCTTGTGCCTACATGAAGTTCAAAATTGCCAATCAAAATTGTGAAGGGCCCAATGATAAACTCAGTTATGAGGACAGATTCAATTATACAGATTGGCGAATAGGAACCTATGGTATATTCGGTTGTTTTCAAAACGAATCAAACGGCTATGATGCTGTGCCCGCAGGTTTGCGCATATATAGATGGAGGGTAGAAAGAAGTACAGGAACCACTGAATACATAGATAGTATTTATTTAAATGCGGGCGACAGTGGGATATTTGAAATGTATTATTGAATGAGGGTAAAATCATCATATTATGAAGCAATTAATTATATTTCTAAGCTGTCTATCCTTTATTTTGGCTTGCAACAAAAGGAGAGACGAAGTCTTTCATATCAAAGCCATTAATCCGGTTACAGGTTTGCCTTATGCTGGATTGCGATGGAATATTTTTGCCACCAAAACGGGCAATGACGGTGAAAAAATAGTTTTGGAAAAAGAAGGCATACTTGATGGAAATGGCGAGGCATTTATCAGCTTAAAGGTAAAGACCAACCATACATACAACATTGGTTGCAATTTACCAGAGAACAATTGCTATTTCAATAAAAGCAATATAACTTATGCTTACCAAGACCCGAAAAAACCCGATTTCATTTTTGAGTTTGCGCCTTGTGCCCAATTCAAATTAAGTGTGATTAACGCTAATTGCAACGGTCCGACAGACAAAATTGAGTTCAGGCGAACATGGAATGTAGACCAAGTATTATTGAACTATGTTACAAGAGAAGGATGCGATAATTTTTATGGTGACTATTTTGGATTGCCAATGGGTTCATATACCTATGACTGGAAAGTGACCAGAAACGGAGTCACCAATTCTTATGACAGTACTTTTTATTTGAATGAAAATCAATCGTTTGAATTTAATTTGAATTATTAATCGATCAACTTTCCAATGAAACCAATAACCATTCTTCTATTAGCATTTTCTCTGCTCCTTTCTTGTGGGAAAAAGAAAGAACGTATTTTACACTTAAAAGCCATCAACCCAGCAACTGGCGCTGTTTATCCCGGTTTAGAATGGAGGGTAACGGCCACCACTACAGCGGGCAGTGGTGAGAAGAAAGTATTTGAAGAAGATGGTACTCTAGA
>JAHKAT010000213.1 GCA_018825925.1 Bacteroidota bacterium
AAATCCGTATAAAGGCTCTGTGTTTTTCATATGATCCATACATCTTTTCAACCAACGATGTGTCATATGCATGGATTTCTTAGCATACCTATAGTCACAGGGATAAGGTGTGCATTCATCAAAGGCCATTATAATGTCAGCCCCTATAGATCGTTGAATATCAATGGCTTTTTCAGGTGTAAAAAAATGGTAACTCCCATTTATATGCGACTGAAATCGAACCCCTTCTTCCGTTATTTTATTAGATCCAGATAAAGAATATACTTGATAGCCACCACTATCCGTTAAGATAGGCAAATCCCAATTCATAAATTGATGCAAACCTCCAGCAGCTTCAATCACTTCCATTCCCGGTCGCATATACAAATGATACGTGTTTCCTAATATAATTTGAGCCTGAACCTCATCTTTCAATTCTTGTTGATGAACCCCTTTAACTGTGCCTTGCGTACCGACAGGCATAAACATCGGTGTTTCAATTACACCATGTGCGGTATGAAGAAGTCCAGCTCTTGCTTTTGACTTAGAATCGGTTTGAGATAAATCGAAGTGCATAAATTTGTTGAAAAATAATCGCCGCAAAGATATTTATATTTGCCAAAGCATCCCATCTTTGCCGAAAGCTTTGAGATATGTACTTCTCGCCGGACCAAATCCGCTATATTTTTGATCTAACCTTTGCCTTTCTTTGCATCGCAGGATCTGTTCAATTGATTTATTTAATTTTCATACACGGCGGACTCCTCAGAAAACAAAAAGAGGTTAATTCTGGTTTTTTTCCACCTGTTTCAATCGTGGTTTGCGCTAGAAATGAGTCTGACAATATCTACAAGCATTTGCCGATGCTATTGAATCAAGATTATCCAAATTTTGAGGTGGTTATCGTTAATCATCAAAGCACCGATGATTCAAAATATATTTTGTACGCTTTTCAGCAAGAATATTCCAATCTACACATCATTGAAATTAGTAGAAACCAACATTTAAAAATTGGAAAGAAAATGCCATTGAGCATGGGAATCAAGGGAGCGAAATATGACCACGTTTTATTAACAGATGCCGACTGTGAACCACAAAGTAATCAATGGTTACGAAGTATGGCTTCTCAATTTTCTGATAAAAATGAAATCGTACTAGGATATAGTCCTTACAAAAAAGAAAACGGATGGTTAAATGCTCTGATTCGTTTTGACACCACTTGGATAGGTATGAATTATTTGGGTGCAGCCAGAAATGGATTAGGCTATATGGGCGTAGGCCGAAATATGGGTTATAAAAAAGATTTGTTTCACAAAGTAGGAGGTTTTAAAAAGCACCATTCTGTTTTGTCTGGCGATGATGATTTGTTTTTTCAAACCATCGCAAAAAGAAACTATTGCATCAACATTCAAGATGAAGCATTTGTGTCTTCTATTCCAAAAGAAACGTTTGAGGAATGGATACAACAAAAAAGGCGTCACCTTACCACAGCAACGCATTACAAGGTTATTAAAAAATGGATGTTAGGAATCTACCCACTTACACTGTTTATTTTGCTTGTTTCTTTTGTTATTTTGTTATTTGATGAGAAGTGGAGAATAATCGCACTAGCAGTTTTCACCTCTACCATTCTTATCAAATGGCTGATACAAGGATATTGTTTTCGGAAATTGAAGGAACCAAAATTAATTTGGTACTTGCCGTTATATGAAATTCTTTACTTCAGCCTAATGCCGTTCATCTATTATGGCATTCATAACAAAAGAGAGTTGAAATGGAGGTAAATGAAAATTTTTCTAAAAAAGCGCAAGAGGATTTAGTATTGGTTGATCGTGCACAAAACGGTGACCAAGGGGCCTACTCAAAGTTATTAGAAAGATACAGAGAATCAGTTTATTTTACCATGCTTAAAATGGTGAAAAACAATGACGATGCCGAAGATTTGACCATAGAAGCTTTTGGAAAAGCTTTTAATAGAATCCATCAATATTCACCCAACTTTGCTTTTTCTACTTGGTTGTTTAAAATTGCGTCGAACAATTGTATCGATTTTATACGCAAAAAACGAATCAAAGTAACTTCCATGGATACTGGAAAAACAACACAAGATGGTGAAGTTGTTTATTTTGACGCATCTTCTGATACTCTGGACCCTTCGGAGACGATGATCCAAAAGCAAAAAGCCAATGCGATGCGCGAGGTTGTCAGCAAGCTAAAACCGCGGTATAGAGAATTAATCGAATTGCGCTATTTTCAAGAACTTTCCTATGAAGAGATTGCCGAGGAACTCAATCTGCCTCTTGGCACAGTAAAAGCACAACTATTTAGAGCCAGGGACTTCTTATCCAATATGATGGAAAGTACCAAACACACTATTTAATGCAAAGCCAACTCGATTTAATTTTCAAGCATTTTCCCGACTTATCGGCTAAACAACAGGAGCAATTCATTGCGCTGAACGATCTTTATCTGCATTGGAACAGTCAAATAAATGTGATGTCGCGAAAAGATACGGAGAACTTTTATGAGCGTCACGTTTTACATTCTCTAGGAATCGCAAAAATCCAAGCTTTTTTGCCTGAATCTCAAATCTTAGATGTTGGTACTGGTGGTGGTTTTCCGGGAATTCCTTTGGCTATTTTATTTCCTGAATCTGAATTCACCTTGGTTGATTCTATCGGTAAGAAAATAAAAGTTGTGTCAGAAGTTGCCGCAGCACTTGACTTAAAAAATGTTATTCCAATTAACGATAGAGTAGAAAACGTGAAAGGTCAGTTCGACTTTATTGTGAGTAGAGCTGTTACTCAGATGCCTGAATTTTTACGATGGGTAAAGAAAAAAGTGAAATCAGAAAGCAAACACGAATTGCGCAATGGAATTCTTTATTTAAAAGGCGGAGATTTGATAGAAGAAATGAGCGGTATTCAAAGGTATTATAAGTTTCATGATTTGTATAGAATCTTTCCTTACGACTTTTTTCAAACCAAAAAAGTGGTTTATCTACATTAAAGTTTGTACTTCTTAAAGAAGGCATCCCAATCCCATATAAACAATTTACTAACCTCATCCAATCGTTTCAAAAACAAAGGGTTTGGCGCCGCTAAGCGACGAAAATATTCGTCTTGAAAATTATGCAAACCATACTTTGAAAAAATAGACTTAGAAATACCGTAAACCAAGTTCTTAGAAGGGTGATTGATTTTTGAAATAAAGGATTGATATTCTTTTATTTTCAACTTTAACGCTGTCATCGGCATTTTATTCATTGCAGCCAACTTAGTAATCACCTGAACTTCAATTTCATGAGCATGATGCGGTTCGAAAGTAGATTCTAGTAAATTCAAATTTGCTGCAAAAACGATTAAGGCAAAATCCGAATTATCTGTGGACTGAAGGTTCGGCGATTCAACAAAAGCAGTATCATCATTTATCATTTCGGCAACCAAAGGAAAAGTATTTTCTATAACCTCCAATAAACCATTGATGAACACATTGGCCATTTGCTCATCTGATAGTTTCTTACGTAATATAGATTGTAACATAATTCGGTTTTGATATCTCTACCAAAGGTAAGCAAACCAAATACCAGAGTACATTACAGCAGTTTTTCTTTATTCACGTAGTTATTAACAATTTCAATTCTGAACGGAAAATGACTTAAAAATGATCTACATCCAATTACCGACCCTTTACAACAATTGACCTATTTGAGCCAAAAATCAAATAGATATCCTCCTCATAAAGAACCTTAAGACCACTAGATTGTTTAATTTTGAAACAAATATTCAGCATGAAACGCAATCAAATTGTCATCTTAGGTACACTGATAGGTATTTTCGCTATTATTTTCCTGGTGATTATATCCAAGAAAAAAGACACTGAAAAGCCGATCAAGGAGGAACAGTCCACCATCTATTTACCCGTTAGAAAAGTTGTAAATACAGAAAAAGAGCAGCAAATAATTTCATACGGCCAAGTAGCTGCAAATGCTGAATTGGATATTGCTTTCGAAGTTCAAGGTAAATTAGAGAAAGGCTTTACTATTTTAAAACCAGGATCAAGTTTTCGTCAAGGTCAGATTTTATACCGCGTAAATAACGAAGAGGCTTTTTTCGCTTTGAGCAGCCGCAAAATACAATTGTCAAATCTGGTTGTAGGAATTTTACCTGATATTGAATTAGATTTTCCATCCGAAAAAAGCAAATGGCTTCAATTTTTAGAGGGCATTCAACCCAACAAGTATTTGCCCGCACTGCCAGAATTAAAATCTTCCAAAGAAAGAATGTTTCTCACAGCTAGAGGTGTTTTAAGTGAATATTACAACATTAAGAGCACCGAATCAAGAATGGAAAAATACACCTATATCGCACCT
>JAHKAT010000214.1 GCA_018825925.1 Bacteroidota bacterium
CCTAAATCAGTTGCCGATTGGACCGTTTTGGAAGCCACTCCAGAATTTAAAATCGAAATGCGAACTCAATATTGTGAGCGCTTAGAAGATGATTTAGACAAAACTGAACTTATTCTTAAAATAACGAATCTTACGAAAGTTGAATTAAACTTAATGTGGGATTTTGATTATTACTACAATAACGAATGTGTAAACTGCGGTAAACAAAATACTGAATTTCAAAGTTCTTTA
Source organism: Bacteroidota bacterium (assembly GCA_018825925.1). Taxonomy (GTDB): domain Bacteria; phylum Bacteroidota; class Bacteroidia; order Flavobacteriales_D; family Crocinitomicaceae; genus UBA2040. Next base: position 232 of record JAHKAT010000214.1, read on the forward strand.
CACCTTGATCCTCTTGAAACAAAAGAAGGACAATGCGAAGATACAGATCGCACACTTCGCCATTTTGTGAAATTTGAAAATATAGAAACGAAAGTATTGACTGACTTTAAAATTTCAAATATTCGCTCTAAGAACCCACTTGACATTAACAAAACCAAATAATATAGAATCCTATGAAATCACGACAGACTTCTCATTTTCTTCTTTTTCTTCTCACTTTTCTATTTTTTGGAAATGTAAACGCACAATGTCCGGTTACTGCATTTGCAAGTAAATCCACAGTAGTTTGTGGAGAACCAGTGGCCTTAACAGCAGTAGCTGAAGGATGTAAACCATTGAATAATAACTTTAACAACGGTAACATTGGTAATGACTGGAAAGCAACCACTGGTGCCGTAGTAAATAACGGTACTGGTACATATTCTTGTGTCGGCCCTCCACCAGAAGGGGCTAATCAACTTTGGATGGGAGCAACGGTAGCCGCTCCTAGAGAGGTTGCTACAAATGTTTATGATTTAACGCAATGTGCTGCAGTAGGTGGTTCGATTTGTTTTTGGATGAAGTACGGTAGACAAGGTGCGCCTTCTCCTTGTGAAGGAATTGATTTACCTGCTGAAGGTGTTTCACTTCAATATAAAACAGCAACTGGTGCTTGGACCACAATTCGATACTGGGACCCAAATGGTGGAAATGATGCGAATTTAACTTCATGGAAAAGATACTGTATCAATATTCCAGCAGCGGCAATGACTACTGCTACTGAATTTAGATGGAGACAAGAAGAATCTTCAGGTGCAGGTTTTGATACATGGGGATTGGATGATGTTGTCATTACTTTAAGTGCTCCAGGTTACACATATGATTGGGCACATGACGCCCCACAAGGCCCATTGGCCACGCCAACCACTCCTGATGTTCAACCAACTACAAACACAACTTACACCGTTACATATACAAACGGGATTGAAACTTGTAATTCTTCAGTAACAGTGAATGTTTTATTACCATCTGTCACTGCCAGTGCTAGCAAAATACTTGTTTGTGAAGGAACTCAGGTTCAATTAGACGCGGTAAGCTCATTAATTGCAGTTGCCCCAACAGCATGTGGAATAACAACCTATTCGGGATGTCCACCAAATAGCGTAGCTGGGGAACCACAAATAGGTAACGGGAATATTGTTAACTCAAACAATAGTATCACTAATAACACATTCGGCGATTTTAGCGATAATAATATGCGAACGCAAATTCTTTATCGTGCCGCAGAATTAACAGCTCAAGGTTTCTCTGCCGGGCAAATTGCCAACATTCAATTTGACATTGCCTCTATTTTAACTGGTGGTGCTTACTCAAGTTTTAGAATTCAAATCGGATGTACTTCCCAAAATGCCTTTACTAACAACGCCAGTTCTTTCGTTGGTGGATTAACACAAGTATATGGACCTACAACAATATCCTTAACCCCAGGTTGGAATACATTCTTTTTTGACAAATCGTTCAATTGGGACGGGACTTCAAACATTGTAGTACAAATTTGTTGGACTACAAATAGTTCTAATGATAGAGAAGCATATACAAGAGATCATACCACAAACTTTATTAGTTGTGTTCAAGGTGTAGAGAATAATAATACAGGCGCCAATGTTTGTACTTCAAGTACATTCTTTAGCGAAGAATCTCAAAGACCTAATACTCGATTTGGTACATGCGTACCCAACACGACACCGATTGAATATTCGTGGACACCTGCCGCAAATTTGAATAATAGTGATATACAGAATCCAATCGCAACGGTTAATGCTACAACAACATACACAGTAACAGCATTACAACAAGGTTATCCTGCCGGTTGCGCAGCGACAAATACGGTAACTGTTTCAGCTTATAAACCAGTCATAACAGTTAATCCAAACCCAGCTAACATTTGTCCTCCTGGAACCAACAGTGTGGTATTAAATGGGTCAGGAACTACTAACACAACTATTCCAGCTACGCGTACCTTTACCAATGGGTCTGCTGTTGCAATACCTGATGCAGGTGGTGCAATTACAGCAACTTGCGGTACTCCAGGTGCAACACAAAGTTCAGTCATAGCCGTTACTGCCATAAATCCAGCCACGCTTGCAGCCAACATGGTATTGGAAGTAGCAGTCAACATGACTTCAGCAAACAATGGAGATTATAGAATAGAATTAGTCGCACCAAATGGTAGCGTTATTGCCTTAAAGTTACAGCAAACTGCTAATGGGGCAAATATGACTAATACTCGTTTCAGAGCAATGGGACCAGCAATGGCCAATGGTGGAGCACCATACAACAATGTTTATGGGTCTGCCGATCCCTTTACTAATTTGACTGGTAATATCAATGGCAACTGGACCTTGAGGATAACAGATTATTGTAAACCTTTAGGAACAGGTACCTCAACTGGGACTTTAACCAATTGGTCTATTACCTTTAACACACAAAATTATGTTGCCACTTGGTTATGGACTCCGGCTACTAATTTATCAAGCACCACTACACCAACAACAACAGCTAGCCCCACTACCAGTAGTCCATACACTTTAACTGGAACTGATTTCAACGGCTGTTCAGCTTCTGTTACCGTGCCAGTCAATGTAAATACAGCACCATCTATTCCTGTCAACAGTGAAACAATTTGTGCAGGAAGTTCGGCTACATTAACCGCTACACCTTTTGATGGTGGTGGCGGAACATACTCTTGGTCGCCAGGAGGTGCAACAACACAAAGTATTACTGTATCACCAGCAAGTACAACCGGATATACAGTAACCTATTCAAGTGGGGGCTGTACGGGAACAGGAAATGGTACTGTAACAGTAAATCCTACCCCAACAGTAACGATTACTAATCCAACACCAACGGTTTGTGCGGGAACTGCAGCTACTTTAACGGCGAATGTTTCTCAAGCAGGCGGAACTTATTCATGGATGCCAGGTGGAGCAACTACAGCATCAATTACTGTGACCCCAGCAAC
>JAHKAT010000215.1 GCA_018825925.1 Bacteroidota bacterium
CCCAGTCTAACATTGAGAAAAAAGGAGTTGATATAGTGAATGAACGTATGATTTTATTCGTCCGTAATTTTGAATTGAATAAGAATGATTGAAGCTCCTCTATTTTTTGGTTTCAGCTTCCTTCATCCGTGGGTGTTGTGGTTTTTATTGCTTGTACCAGTAATCGCATGGCTTTTATACCGAACGGAAGTAAAAACACAATTCAAAGCTTACACGACCCACAGCGCTGAAAATCTTAAGGATTTTTCTGAAAGTTGGCCGAAAAAATTAAAAGTCAGTTTAACTATTCTTAAGTCTCTTGCATTATTTTTCTTTGTTTTGGCATTAGCGGGTCCGTATAAATGGGGAACTCAAGAGAATGTAGAGGATTACAAAAAAGGCATTGATATAGTATTAGCGATGGACGTTTCATTATCTATGTTTGCGAGAGATTTTAAACCCAATAGGCTTGAAGCTTCCAAGCGAGTTGCTAAAGATTTTATCAATGGTAGAAATGGAGATCGAATTGGTTTGGTTGTATACGCTGGAGAAGCCTATACGGCTTGTCCTTCAACGCTCAATTACGATGTTTTAATCCAACAGCTGGACCAATTGTCTGGTGAATACATAGATGGAGGAACGGCAATTGGTGTTGGATTGGGCACAGCAGTTACTCGTCTGCGCTCGGATAGTTTGACCTCAAAAGTGATTATTTTATTGACCGATGGGTCTAATAATGCAGGAGAAATCACTCCAGAAATTGCGGCAGAGTTGGCTTTGGCAAAAAACATTCGCGTGTATACAATTGGTGTAGGAACTAATGGGGAAGCTTTGTCACCAGTGGTAACCCCTTTTGGAATTCGCTTTGAAAATATACCCGTGGAAATTGATGAATCGACCTTGATTCAAATAGCAAATAAAACCGGAGGCAAGTATTTTAGAGCCACAGACGAAGAGAAGTTATCTGGAATTTATAAGGAAATTGAATTAATAGAAAAACAGAAGTTCTTAAATGAGGTATTTCAAGAAGACCCGCCGGCAGACCCTACCTTATTTATTCTTCTGGGGTTCTCTATTTTGTTGTTAGCGTCTTTTATTGACCGTGTAATATTTAAGAGAGGCCATGCATAGTTTGAAAAAAGAAATAGTTCGTTTTCTTATAATTGAAGGTTTACTTTGGGTTTTCTGCTTTGTCGCCTATTGGTACCTAGCAAGTCGATTTCCGGATGAGTTTTTCGTGCTTTATCCATTTTATATTTTGCTGAATGTGTTGGTTTTGGGGTATTTTACACTCTATTTTTACTTCAAATGGAAATGGAAAAAGCTGAGTTTGACATGGAACTCAAAAACCATGAAACTTTTTTTTAAAAACCCTACATCAAAGTTTTCTAGCGTAAAACTATTCTTGTTTCGAACGGCATTGTTCTTTATTTTGTTGGCACTTACTCAGCCAATAGTAGGTGTTGAAAAGGTAAAAACCAGTGGGCGAAATGCTGAGGTTATGTTAGTCGTTGACATTAGTAATTCGATGAACACTTGTGACATTCAAAGCAATATTTCGAGACTTCAAATCGTAAAAAGAGGTTTGAATGAACTTTTAAACAACTGTAAAGGAGAGCGCATTGGCATTGTTTTGTTTGCTCAAAACGCCTTCGTAAACTTACCATTGACCAAAGATTATTCTGCAGCGAAATTGTTCGTAAACGAGATTGATACCAAAATGATCAGTAACCAAGGAACGAACTTTCAAGCAGCTTTAGAAATGGCGCAACAATCGTTCACCAAAGAGAAAAATCAAAAGGCAATTCTATTATTTACGGACGGGGAGAACCATTCCGAAATCCCCAACACACTTTTGGAGACAATTAAGAGTGATAACGACTTTTTAGCTGTTGTTGGAATCGGGACAGCGAGTGGAGGACCGATTCCGTACGATCTTGATCGCCCTGAATTGGGCTATATGACCAATGAATCGGGAAAAATGATTCTTTCAAAAGTAGACCAAAGCTTAATCAGAAAAATAGCCCAATTATCCAATGGAAAAGCCGTTTTTGTAAATGATGCTTTTCCGAATCTTTCCGAATTATTAACACAAATTAACCGTGTTAATCAAGGGAAAGTAAGAGATTTGTCGATAGAAATTAAAAGCAATCAATATTTATTCCCTTTGTTGATCGGAATAATTTGCTGGCTTTTAAGTTTGAATTGGTTGTCAGGAACCCGCCAAAAGCAATTGAATGAAGCATAACAACATAATAAATTGGACGTTGAAACAGCTCCTTGTAGCTGTTTTTTGTGTGCCTGTTTTGTATGCTCAAGAACCAAAAAGTAGAGATGACTGGCAAACATTTGTTAAAATCGCACGAAAGGCGTATGCTGAAAAAGATTATCAAAAAGCACTGTTATATTATCAAAATGCCACTTTGAAGGCGCCACCTAGTTTTGATTTGACCAATGAATTAGCACAAACACATTATCGTTTAAATCAATTGGAGCAAGCGAAGGGTTGGTACGAAAAATCAAAGAATGAAGCAACCGCAGAGTTCAATAAAGGCAATGTGGCTTATAAACAAAAGGATTATCAAAAATCAATCGATCATTACAAAAATGCGCTAAGAAAGAATCCGGGTTTACCAGAGGCTCAAATGAATTTGTCTATGGCCATGAAAGAAATGAAAAAAAATCCACCGCCACCACCTACCAATAAGCCTCAAAAGAATACTCCACCAAAACCGCAAAACCAAGAGAATAATCCGGATGAAAGTCCGAGTGATTCAAATCAATCGAGTGGTTTATCAGACAAAAGTATAGAGCGCTTATTGAATCAATTGTCGAAAAGTGAAGCGGAGACTAAGCGCAAAATCAATAGTGGCGGTCAAAAATCAACCTCCACAAAATCAGAAAAGAATTGGTAGGATGAAACAACTATTTGTCATATCGTTTTTACTTGTCTGTTTTCAAACTTTTGGACAGAAACCCTATGTTGAATTAATTCTTTCGCCAGAAAAAGTGGAGGTAAACGAAACTTTCACTGTAACTGTAAAATCGAATATTCAAGGCGATATAAATATTGATTTACCGGAACATTTCGTTAATGGCAATAATGTCATGAATCGAATGGAGCACGAAATAGATCAAGTAACAGGGGAGGTTACAACATTTATGTACTACTCTAGAAGTGGTTCGATGAAAAAAACAGGTAAGTTTAGTTTTGGACCGGCATATGTTAGGAGGGGCAACAAAGTCTTTCGATCAAATATGACTCAAATTCATGTTAGTGAAGTAGGAAGTAAAAAAGAAGACTTCGCTGAACACAATATACTTCGTAAACCTGCTTGTGGAATCGTTGTTCCCTCAAAAACAGAGGTGTATGTAGGTGAACCACTTTGTTTGGAAGCCAAGGTTATTTCAAAGTTCAGTCCTACTCATTACGAAAGTTATGAGAGCTATAAACTAAAACCTATTGCTGAAACACACGAACTAAATCATAATCAGCAAGTTACTGTGCGATTGGAAGGTATAGGTCGCCACCAAAGATTTGTATTCGAGCACGATAAAAAACTATTGTTTCCTCAAGTAGCAGGCAAACTTACTATTGAATCTTTTGAATTAATGCTTCAGTCGGGTTTTGATAGTTATCCTGTAACTTCCAGCCCCATAGCAATTCGTGTGAATCCTTTACCCCCGGGAGCACCAAAATCTTTTAATGGGGCAGTAGGTGATTTTTCGATTGAAGCAAAAACGATCAAGTGGTGCGGCAAGGAAGGGGATATCATACCGTATGAAGTTGTTTTGAAAGGCACTGGAAATATACATGATGTAGAAATTACAAAACCAAAATTACCTAAGGGATTTAGCTATTATGGCGACCCTGAGGTGAAGGAGAAAATAAACTTTACCGAGAAAGGAGCGAGTGGCGAAATCAATTGCCTTTTTTATATCCAAGCGCACGAAATTGGGGTTTTTGAAAGTCCAGACTTTGATTTCTCTTATTTTGATTTGAAGTCAAAAAAATATATATCCATACAGACACACTCAGTGGAATGGAAGGTCTTGTCCGATCCGAACAAACAAATTGATGGTGAAAATAAAAAAGCGCCCTTAGTGGTCGAGTCTTATGATAGTCCGAAAAACAATACTGCTAACGTAGCTTCTACTGCTTGGATGAAATGGATAGGTTATTCTACTTCTGCTGTTTTAGCCTTTTTATTGATTTTTGGTTTTGCGAAAAGAAAAAGCAGCA
>JAHKAT010000216.1 GCA_018825925.1 Bacteroidota bacterium
CACAAGCATAGGCTTGTTTCTCAATCATATCAAAAGGTCACTCGTCGAAAGATGGGTGACCTTTTTTTTGTAGGTAAAATACAGGAATTAATTTATGCCACTGACTTTAAGTTTCTAAGTAAATGAAACGTTGAATCTCTTTTATAATGAATCTTAATATAGATGAACCAATAGAGACTAGGTATAATATTAATAGATTATTTTTCTTTTCAATCAGTACTCTTTCCTTTTAACCTGAACTTAAGGTGAGCCCAACAGTGTTTTAAAATAATGCATAAGAAAATTAGGTATATAAAAAATAAAGTATATATTTGTATTATGTATTCATCAGAACTTATTAAGGGAACATTAAAAACGATAGTATTAAAATTGCTTTCAAAGCAAGAAAAAATGTATGGATATGAAATGACTCAGCACGTGAAAGAGTTGACTGGAGGAAAGATTCAATTAACAGAAGGTGCTTTGTATCCTACTTTACATGCGATGGAAAAGCAAGGAATATTATCGACAGAGGTAGAAAATGTAGGCAATCGAATTAGAAAATATTATCGCGTTACCCCAACGGGTAGGCAGGTTGCCGAAAACAAGGTTAATGAGTTTTCTGCCTTTATGGAAACCATGATGGTGTTGTTGGATATTCAACCAAAAATGGGGTAATGCAGCATCAGTTGAGGCAAGATCAGGTTGATTTTATTCTTAATGACATTCGAAAGAAAGGCATTGAGATAGAGGATTTACAGTATTCATTGCTAGATCATATTTGCTGTGTTTTGGAAGAAGGGTGGGATGAAAACGAAACTTTCAGCGATCAGTATCTGCTAGTTTTACCTCGGTTATTTAAAAAGGAGCTGTCCGAAATTCAGGAGGAGACAGAATTGTTAATTACGTTCAAACATTTTTATGCCATGAAAAAATCAATGATATACAGCGGAACATTTTCTGCATTTGCACTCATTTTCGCATCAATTTTTAAATTAATGCATTGGCCTGGTGCAGCTATTTTAATCGTTTTGGCGATAGCTTTTTTTAGTTTTGTTTTTCTTCCACTACTTTTTATTATAAAAGCGAAAGAGGTACAATTGGTGCGTGAAAAAATGACAATTGGAATAGGTGTAACTATTGGCTCAATTTTTTGCCTTTCTGTGCTTTTTAAAGTAATGCATTGGCCAGGAGCTAATTTTATGGGAATTTCCTCGTTGCTTGGTTTGTTTTTCGTCTTTTTACCTTTGCATTTTTTTGGCGGAATAAGAAATGAAGCGACAAAAACAAATACTATTATTTCATCCGTATTACTTGTCGTGGCTGGTGGTTTGATGTTTTCCTTAATCAACTTGCGGCCAAGTAAACGCTTGGAAGGAGCAATTTTGGAAACGAATAAACACATGAATAATTCAATTCTAATAGGTTCGGCTATTCAACCGGAAAATCCCACTTCGGAGATTGCGCTTCTTTCGAATTCTATTTCCTTGGATATCAAAAAAATAAAACAAGATATAGCAACCAACTTGAATATAAGCGCTCGTTTTTCAGACGAAGAAATAATACGCTCCTTCGGGACAGACTTTCGTCTGACAACCGCTCTTTTGTTTGAAGCCAATGGAAGACCAAAAGTAGCTTTGGCCAAATTAAAGAAGGATTTACTAAAGTTGAAAGGAATGTTAGAAGGGAAAAAATCGTCAAATCTACTCCAACTAAACGACCGTGTCTTACATGCAGAAACACCAAAAAATGTTGTCAGTTGGGAGAACGAACAATTTTATATGATTCCAGCAACTTTGGTACTATCGAATTTCAATTTATTACTAATGGATTTGAATACGATACGCTTGGGGGTTAATTAGTCGCCTTTTGAATCTAGACTCAACCTAAACACTTTCAGCTTAAATGGCAAATTTTGAACTTTCAAGCCCTATCTTATTTATTTTTAATGTTTTAATTGTGGGTATATTTTCGTGATGTCTTTATTACTCACAAGAAGAACGAATATGAATACTAAGATACAGCTCACTCATGGAGTTTTTTTTAAACATGTAATTTCCTTTGATCCACAAAGCCTTAAAAAGAGTTGTTTATGGTTGTGAATTAGATCTTAATGTTGCTGTCTAATCATGTTCTTTTAATCATTTACTAAATTGGAGTTTGCTCATCTCGTTCATTTTAATTAGTTTTATTCGCATACGAAACGAATTGGCTATACATTAAATGTCGATAGAGCTAAGCTTACTTTGACGGCCAATTATTAAATTATTATCTATGAAGAAAAACATTTTGGTAGTGATTTCACTACTCTGTACATGCCATGTCATGTCTCAGGAAATTGTTTCAACCCAAGGAGATTCATACTCCAATGGGAATGGTTCGATAGGCTTTACAATAGGTGAGGCTATCATTGATACCAGAACGGATGGCACCTTTACCATCACCCAAGGTTTTCATCAATCAAGTTGGCGATATTTAGGAATAGAAGATCATGTTGAGAGTTTTGATGTTTCCCTATATCCAAACCCGACATCTGAATTTTTGAACATAAAAACGGCAAATTTTAAAGATGTTTTTTGTTCTATATATGATGCACAAGGAAAGCTGGTATTAAATAATCAATTAACCTCAGAACTAACTTCAATTAAAGTGAGTCATTTGAGTTCAGGTGCTTATTCGGTATCCTTGATTAGCCAAAATCAAACATTGAAAACATTCAAATTAGTTAAAAACCAATAAGGAAACTGATCATAGTGATCAGGAATCTTCTAAAACATAAATTATGAAAAGAAATATACTTATAACAGTTTTTGCTTCATTAGCAATTACATTGTCCACTTTAGCACAAGCGCCAGAAGGCTTTAAATACCAGGCAGTTGTGAGAGATGCTGGCGACATGGTACTCACAAACCAAGCGGTTGGTGTACAATTAGCAATTCAACAAGGTTCTATTGGTGGAACTGTAGTTTATACAGAAACATTTACACCAATGACCAACGCTTATGGTTTAGTTAATTTAGAAATTGGAACAGGTGCCACTTTGGATGATCTATCGGCGATTGATTGGTCTGCAGGTCCATACTTTATAGAAACGGCCATTGATTTTACTGGGGGTTCATCTTATACAGTAATGGGTACTAGTCAGCTAATGAGTGTTCCTTATGCCCTATATTCGAAAACGGCAGGATCAGCAGTAAATGATTTGGATATTGACCCAACAAACGAGTACAACAGCACGGTGGTATTGAATGGAACAAACTTAGAAACCACAGATGGTGGAGGTACAATTATTACAGATTTATCCTCTCTCTCTGGTGGAGGGTCGGCTAGTTGGACTGTTACAGGAAACAATATTTCCAATTCAAATACTGGTAATGTTGGTATTGGAACTAATGCTACCAGTCCTAATCACACATTAACCGTCGGACGACCAGACGTTACAACTTCTATCGGTTTAGGTTATATAGGTAGCTTTAATAATGAAAATTCAGGAAGATTAGTTTTTGCCGAAGATCTTAGTTACTCCTCTGATTGTGGTTTGTTTTTTCAACATAATGGATCGTCGAACAACCTGCATTTAATCGGAGCATGTTCGGCGCCTGATACAATTGCTCGATTCAATAGAAGTGGTTATACAAATTTGAGATCACTGCGCGTTGGAAATAACTATACAGTCAATGCAATTAATCCATTATCTGTAAATGGTAATTCAGATTTCATAGGAGATATGACCATTACAGGCAACCTGAATGTTACAGGAAATATCGCAAAAGGTGGAGGGACATTTAAAATTGATCATCCATTAGATCCAGCAAACAAATATTTAGTTCATAGTTTTGTAGAATCTCCGGAAATGATGAATATTTACACGGGTAATATTGTTACCGATGCCAATGGTTATGCAACCGTAGAAATGCCTTCCTATTTTGAAGCAGCTAACAAAGATTTCAGATATCAGTTGACCGTAATTGGTACCTTTGCTCAAGCAATCATTAAAGAAAAAGTTCAAAATAACACATTTATTATTCAAACGAATCAGCCAAACGTCGAAGTAAGTTGGTCGGTAACAGGCGTTCGTGCTGATAAATATGCTGTTGCGAATAGAGTGGAGGTTGAAGTAGATAAAGATATGAAAGGAACATATATACACCCTGAACTGTATGGAGCATCCCAAGAAGTTCAGGAATCAGCTGTCAAGGGGAGAAATACTCTTGAAAAACAAACAATAAATGAAGGTGCAGATAATTAATCATCTGTAAGAATATAGATTTAGAAAAGCCCTTTGAAAAAAGGGCTTTTTTTCTGATGATCGTTATATTTGCATATGTTTTTTGATGGTCGGAAGCGGAGATTTTTATTGTTCATTTTGAACATCGTTTTTTTAGTAGTTTCTCATAATTTCTACGGACAAAAAATTGAAGTTCGTTGGAGTCAACCGTTTGAGTTTAACAACAAAGAATTTGGTACTCCTGAGGCAATTATAGGCGTCAATCATTCCCAGGTTTATGCCATTTGTCGACCAACTGGGATTTCAAAAAAACTATATCCTCAGTACATTTTAGCTTTACAGAAAGATAGTTTAAAGGAGAAATCGAAATTGGCCCTTCGCGGCGAATCCACCTTTCGTGAAATTGCTCTTGAAGACAAGCGATTTTTGAAATCCTTTATCACCGCAGAAAATGTATTCCTTTTTTGGACGGATGCCAACCCTGTTTTGCAAAATGTATATGCCGAGGTTTTTGATACTCTACTCAATCAAACTCAATTGTTGACCAAAATATTGGATGCTACTAGTTTTCTGGATTATAAAAACGAAAATCAACGAATTTCGGGGATACAAGTCCTATTTAATTCCGAACTGGACAATGAGTTGGTAAGTGTTATTGAAATGTATAACGACGATACTGGTGAGCTGAGTTTTGGATATACACTTTCCAATGAAAAATTAATTCCTTTGGTGGAGGCTTGCTTTCCCTTGCCCTTAAAAATCACCTCCGAAAACACACATTATCAAACACATGCTGAATATAAATACAAAGAGGATGGTCGGTTGTATATAAAAGTAAATGCTGAAAGATTTGTGGCTGAAAACAATACTATATCCACTCACTTATTTTGGGCAAATACCCTTACTGATGAGCTTTCATCTGAAACTTTAGACGATGGTTTAAGAATGCACGCTTGGGATGTATTGGTGCGTAAAAACACTACTATTTTGACAGGAATAATTCAGGAAAAACACGAAGAGGAGAATTTAATAGGTATTTATTTTAATGAATTCGATACATCAAAGGAAGAATTAAAAAGAGCCATTTTGAGTCCTTTTAATGTCGAACAAATGGAGCTTTTTCAGGAAGTTGGTGTTGAAAACACAGCAGTAATTGAGATGAATACCTGTGGTGATGATTTGATTTTTTTCTTCAATGAGAAGAATATAAAAGAAAAACGAAAGGAAAAGGAATTTAAGACCAACTATAAAAATATCTGCCAACTAGTTATTTCTAGAGAAGGAGAAATAAAAAATCTTTCGACACATTTCCGAGTAAAGAGTTATAAAGGAGATAATATAAGCGATGCGGTTTCAATTGTTTATGACAAGGATAGACAAATTGTTTGGTGTGCAGATAATAATGGAAATGCAAACAAGCCCAATGGTTCAACAGTTTCTGCCCTTAAGAGTAAGAATAAATTAGAATTGAATTTACCGGTTTTTAGACCTAATGGCAAAAAGCCTAAATTTAAAACTGTAAAATTGAAGCAAGAGCTGAATGAAAAGGAACTTTTGGATTATCAATTAGACGGCACTATTGCTGTAGACCGAGAAGTTTACGGGTTTCAGACCTATAAAAAACGCAGTTGGTCTTCACAGTCATACGGACGATTTATGGTTTACAAAGTAATTTAATCGGCCATTGTCAAAATCAAAATGCTACTTCTTAATATGTAATTTTTAAATCTAAAAAGAGTGGTGTAAGCTTAATTGAAACTGAAATTTTCTCCAATTTTCAGTGGTTTGAAGCATCATTCCAGCTTGAACCCGCACGTTTTGTTTAATAACATAACCCAAGGCGGTATATAAACGATTTCTATCGAAAAGCGAAACCTTCGCTCCATTTCCAATATTTCTCTGCCCATTAATGAAAATCTCGTTGTATAAAGCGAGGTATACCGCATTTTTTGATAATACAGCCTTGTTCAAGGGAATATTCAAAAAGAGATTGTATCGGAACCGCGATCTAAAATTTTGATTTTCGACAAACCTTTCCTCCAATCGAAAGCGATGGCTTGTGAAAAACCGTTTTCCAAATTGAGCCGGAAATAATAGTTCTTGATATATTCTAATTTCATCAGTGGTAGACTTATCCTCCCCATATCTACCGGAGGTAATGTGTGCTAGCCCCAATGTTGTTTTTAGGTTTTTATTTTTAGGCGAATAGGTAAAGCCGCCTCTTAATAAGAGTTGCTCTAAATCTCCTCCCATGTTCCAGTTTCGAAATTGCACGTCACCTTGAACTCCCCAAGGTTTTTGTTTAAACTGAGTAGAGAAGAAGTAGATGTACCAAGCGCCGATTTTATCTTGGTTGACCTGTCCAAAAGAAGATTTTGGAACAAGGACAAGAATATTTAAGGTTATAATTAAACTGATTTTTTTCATATCCAGGACAAAGATTGAAATTTAGAGTCTTAAAAAAAAATCACATTCACACGAATTACAAAGGATTTTGTGACTAGGTATGTATTGGAAAATGGAAGAATGTAATTTTTTAAAGTTAAATCAACTCGGGTTAGACTTAAAAGAGTGACCTTTAAAATCATACAGAAAGTTATTAGAAATACACTATTGAAATATTGATCTGTAGATTTTCAAATAGGTTTGTGGATAAAACCGTGATTTCGTGAAACAAAACTAGCCCTTTCTTTCCTGTAATAAAAGAAGTGACTTTTCTTTTATTTGATGACGATCATGGGAGTAAAAAAAAGCCAAATAACTGTATTACAATTATTTGACTTTTTAAAAAGTGCCCACGACTGGATTCGAACCAGCACACGCATAGCGCACCACCCCCTCAAGATGGCATGTCTACCAATTTCACCACGTGGGCATTGAACTTCGGTACAAATATAGTTTTCTGAAAATAAAAAATAGGTTGCAAGAAGTGAATTTATATAAAAAGTAGAAATATTCAGTGCATAGATAACTCAACGA
>JAHKAT010000217.1 GCA_018825925.1 Bacteroidota bacterium
AGAATGAATTATGGGCTGACTGTGGATTCGATCAAAAAGGGATTCTTCAAACGGCCAAAAAAATGCTCAACTACTCCGAGGTAAAATTAGCCGAGGAAAAAGTTGGTTAAACGCGTCGATAAAGTATTTTCTTTAATCAATTTTAGAATTTTGTAGTCATAGTTTAATGTGTTTGGAGACTTTCAAAACACAACAGGTTTACTGAACCTATTATTTTCCTATTTTCGTTCACACGAATATTACAAGCATGGAAAATTCTACAAGCGCGACCAAAACGAATTATGGTGCACTAACCACTTTAACCACAGTCTTTTTTTTCTGGGGATTTATTGCGGCGGGTAATAGCGTTTTTATCCCTTTTTGCAAAAGCTACTTTAGTTTAGACCAGTTTCAAAGTCAATTGATAGATTTTGCGTTTTACTTGGCCTATTACCTAGGCGCTTTGTTTTTGTTCATTTTCAGTGCTCAAAAAGGGAAAGACATCGTCGGTTCGTGGGGATATAAAAAATCGATAGTATACGGATTGCTCTTCTCCTCTTTAGGTGCAGCAACCATGATTTTCAGTGTTCAGGGCAATAGTTTTAATGGAATGCTCTTCGGTTTATTTATCGTGGCACTTGGATTTTCATTGCAACAAACGTCGGCCAATCCGTTCATGATTTCCTTGGGCGAAGAAAAAACGGGCAGTAGTAGAATCAATCTCGGTGGCGGAATCAATAGTTTGGGGACAACCATCGGACCGTTAATTGTATCGCTTGCTTTGTTTGGTTCGGCTGCAGCATTGAATGACGATGCCATAAAGCAATTAAGCCTAGACAAGGTAATTACACTTTATACATGCGTAGGATTGTTGTTTGTGTGTGTGGCCGCACTCTTTGGATTTTCCAAGAAAGTTCCGGCAGGAATTAGCGATGAAAAAAGTGAAAAAGCCAATAAAGCGATGGGTAATTTATTGATTATTACTGGCCTTTTATTGATTTGCTTTGTACCTGTTTTTAGTTCTTATCGAGGAGATCACATCAAAGATTTGAATCAATTAAATATGGATTTGGAAACGGTGAGTTTGGATGAAAATGGTGTAAAACAAGTTCAACTTTCACCACAGCAAGCCATTAACCAAGACCTAATTGTTGAAGCCATTGACCACATTCAAAAACCATTGGAGCGGAAACGAATGTTTTGGCTAACGGGTGGGTTATTGGTAATCATAGCCGGACTTTTATATGCACATGTTAGGGGAAAAAAGACAAAATCGGGTTGGGGCGCGATGCAATACCCTCAGTTGACCTTGGGTATGCTTGCTATTTTCGTTTATGTGGGTGTTGAAGTTGCCTTAGCAAGCAATTTAGGAGAACTGTTGAAGCAAGAAGAATTTGGATCCATGTCAACATCTAAAATCGCTCCCTATGTTGCTATGTTTTGGGGAAGTTTGATGATAGGCCGCTGGACGGGAGCAATTAATGCTTTTAAGTTGTCTGATTCAACAAAGAAAACACTTCGTTTTGTAGTTCCTTTAATTGCTTTTGGGGTTGTACTCTTGGCATCTACTTTGGCAGGCTATGAAGTAAAGGGTTTGTTTTGGTATATCTTGTGTGTATTTATTCAAATAGGTGCATTTTTTATCACCAAAGACAAACCGGCATTTACCTTGTTGGTTTTTGGAATATTGGGGATGATTGCTACTTCTATTGGCGTAATGGGGACAGGAACCGTTGCGATTTATGGAATTTTAAGCGGTGGATTGTGTTGTTCAATAATGTGGCCTTGTATCTTTTCTCTTTCATTGGCTGGCTTGGAGAAATACCAAGCTCAAGGATCAGCATTTTTAGTCATGATGATTTTGGGAGGCGCAATCATTCCGCCTTTACAAGGAAAACTATCAGATATTATTGGAATTCAATCGTCGTACGTGGTTTCGGTGCTTTGCTTTGGTTATTTGACGTATTTCGCTTTTGCAGTAAAAGGGATATTGAAAAAGCAACAACTTGATTTCGAATAAAAAGGAATCAAGAGCATTTATCGCAATCCTTTTTTTTCTTCTTTAGAAAGAATGTTCTAAAAAGATAAATCAAAGCGATTGATATGGCGAAATAGGCGATAATTTCTTGCATTATTTCAAAAATTGATAAGTTAAAAATGATAGAAAATAAGCCAATAAACTAAAAGCAACAAGCTGTCCGATGGCCCAAGCCCATGAGTTGGTTTCTTTCCGAACCACCGCCACAGTAGCCATGCATTGAAGGGCATAAACATAAAAAATGAGCAAAGAAATTCCAGAGGCAAAGGAATAAACCAAACGGCCGTCAGAAAAACGCTGACTCTTCATCTTGGCAATCAATGTCTTTTCATTTTCCTCTCCATTTTCTACCGAATAAATGGTAGCAAGTGTTCCAACAAAAACTTCCCGAGCCGCAAAGGAGGTAATCAAGGCAATGCCAATTTTCCAATCATACCCTAAAGGCCGAATGGCTGGCTCTATGGCCTGACCGAAGATGCCTATAAACGAATGTTCTAATTGCTCAGCGTTTAAATCTTTTGGTGCTTCAACCCCTTTAGGATGTAGCTGTTCTATGGACATTTCGACGACATGACCTTTTGGGCCAAAGGAAGCGCCGAACCAAAGCACAATACTCAAGGCCAGAATTATTTTACCTGCATCTAGCACAAAAGTTTTTGTCTTGTCATAAACCATTGTACCAACATTTTCCCAACGCGGCAAATGGTAGGAAGGAAGCTCAAGGAGTAAAAAACTTCGGTCTTTATTTTGAATAAATCGATTCAAAACAAATGCCACAATCAATGCTGAAACCAGACCAAGAACGTACAAACCAAGCATCACCAATCCCTGTAAATTGAGAAATCCAAATAAGTTTTCATTCGGAATAACAATAGAAATCAATATGGTGTAAACTGGAATTCTGGCGCTACAACTCATCAATGGCGCTACCATAATAGTAATCATTCTCTCCTTCCAGTTGGTAATCATTCGTGCGGCCATGATTCCAGGAACTGCGCATGCCCAACTCGAAATTAAAGGCACTACACTTCTTCCGTTTAAACCTAGTGGGCGCATTAGTCGATCCATTAAGAATATTACACGAGTCAAATAACCCGTTTCCTCCAAAATTCCTATGAATAAAAAAAGTAAGGCAATTTGTGGAACAAAGACAACTACGCCACCTATGCCAGGCAAAACTCCTTGGGTAAGCAAGTCTGTCGCAATTCCTGGGGGTAAACTATTTGACAAAGTATTTGATAAAAATGCAAATCCTTGGTCAATCCAGTCCATCGGATAAGCAGCTAGTGTAAAAACACCTTGAAAGATTGAGAATAAAACAACGAGAAAAAACACATAACCGAACACGGGATGCAAGAAAAAACGATCGGCTCTTTGGCTTTTTTTGCGTGTTGGCTGCTCGCTTGTATCTATGATTTTACTCGTCTCTCGTTTAATTTTGATTCTTCTTTTTTCTATGTCTTGTTTGTGGTTTTCAGTGCCTTCATCGAAAGGAAAAGCTGGCTCACCTTCTCTTTGTTTTAAACTTGATAATGCTTCTAAAATACGATCTTTACCTAGTCCAATCCGGCCATTCACCTCTATAATAGTGGCATTTGGATACATTTGTTGTAAAGCCTCATGCTGCAGGGAGATTTTGTATTTCTTGGCCTTATCAGTCATGTTTAGCACCAATAATATAGGCAAGTTCAAATCATATAGCTGGTCAAAGAGCAATAAATTCCTTTCCAAATTGGAGGAATCTAAAATCACCATTAACGCATCAGGAAAAGAATTGTGCTGTTTATTTTGAAGTGTTTCAAAAACAACTCGTTCTTCATTACTTCTAGGAAAAATACTATAGGTTCCAGGAAAATCTATAAATTGATATTTTTCATTGTTCAATTCAGCGAAACCAACTTTTAAATCAACCGTTACGCCGGCAAAATTTCCTGTTTTTTGTTTTAGCCCTGTTAAAAGGTTAAAAATGGAACTCTTACCCGTGTTTGGATTGCCTAAAAGTGCTATTTTTTTCATCTAAAAACTTCTTCTTTCAACAAAATGCCTTGTGCTTCATCCTGTCTCAGTGTAAGAACAGAAGAACCTAAGTTTACTGCAATTGGACCTTTAAAGGGGGCAATTTGTGACACTTCTAATCGTTGATGTAGTGAAAAGCCAATTTCCAGCATCACCGTTTCAATTTCAGGAGTACTAAATCCAGAAATAATTCCGTATTGACCAACTTTTAAATCTGCGACTGTCAAGATTAATTTTTTGCGTAAAAATAATGAACTTGGTTTACTTACGCGCTACCTTGAAAAGGGGATTTACTCGTATTGCACTGTCCATCCGCGACTTTTTAAAACCCGATGGAAATTGATTAATTCAGTTGCTTTTTTCAGAGTTAAAAAAATATGCGGAAAAGAAACGGAGGAATGATCGAACTTGCCTTTTAAGTCATAAGGAAATACTTTTTTATCCTTAGAATCTTGTTCACAGAACAGCATGAATTGTCGCAATAAATTGAGAGAATCATTTTGTGAAATAACCAGATCATCGTGATTTAAAGAAGTAAAAAAATCGATGCTTTTTCTGGCCCTGGTGAAAAGCACATTCAATCTTCTTCTCCCAGATTTTCTGTTTAATGGGCCGAAGTTTAATAACACTTTCCCTTCAGGGTCTGGCCCATAACCAAAGCTAACAAACAGGTGATCGCATTCATCACCTTGCAAATTTTCAAGAGCTTTCAAGAATAATTCGCCCTTTTCAATTTTATCATTGATTATTTGCTGCTCTTCTTTTTCAAAGGTGTTAAACAAACACATAAGCTGGGTTTCAGAAAATGCCACTATTCCTACTTTTTCAGGTAGGCTTAAAAACGGGCGGACTTTGTCTACCAATCGATTTGCTTCGATAGGGTTGATGCGGTTGGAATAAACACCCTCCTTCACGTAATGTTTATTGACCACTCGAGATTTCATATCAGGGGTTGGAAATGCAAGCAATTGATTGTCATAAAAATGACGATTTGAAAAAGCAATTAATTCAGGGTTTTCGGAGCGATAGTGCTGCTTTAACATGTGCTTTTTCCAAGTGTAGCTCGCTTGATGCAATAGGTCGATAGGCTCAGAATCACCTGCTTTAAAGTAATTTTGAGGGGTCATTTGTTCGGTATCACCAACCACCAATACGCGCCCACAACGCTGCAAAGCACCAAGACTACTGGCTAAAGGAATTTGTGTTGCCTCGTCAAATAATAAAAAATCAATTTTCTGATCACTCATTGGCAAGGAGTCGGCCACTTGTGAAGGGTTCAACATCCAAACAGGAAGAAGGACGTCTATCCAAACCCGGGCGTCGCTGTTCATTAATTCGCGCACAGTAGGGTGAGAGCGAGTTTTACCAAATTCCTTTATTAAAATAGATCTTCCGGCTTTCAAACGCTCTTTCAACAAACGCTCTTCTTTTTTTAATTTTTTTGTTCCTATCAACAGTAATTTTTGATATTGATCCCATCGCTGGTGAATCCGGTATTGCACTTTTGAGGCAAAATCTTTGTATTCATGATTTTGTAAATCAATAATTTCCTCAATTGTTTCGTGAAGTTTTTGAGTTTCAAAATTTTTAAATGCTGGAAACTGACTGATAAACAATGTCCAATTACTTTTGAGTATGGAACTCTCTATACTGCTGATGTTTTCGTGTTGACCTAACTGTTTGTACAGGGAATCACTCAGATTCTCAAGTTCAGTTCTATGTTTAACAAATTCAGAAAATTTAGAGTTAAACAATTGAAAGAACTCGGAAAATGAATCATTTTCTTCAAGGGATAAAAAGGAACGTACATTTTGATAGAGAATGTGAAGCTCTGCATTTTGGTCAGCCATCTGTGTATTTTCGACCATAGAATTACTTCTCCAAAGTTCGTAATCTTCTTTTCTGATTTTTAATTGCATGGAATGCACCCATTCCAATTGTCGTTCGTCTTCAATGCCAATAGTTAATAATTTTGCTTCAAGCTTTAATTTCTCCGTAAGCAAGTCACAATACGCAACCCATTTTGTAAGCGCCCTTTTGGGGTCAATAAATGGACTGTGCAGCAATTGATTTAGCTTTTTTCGAACCTTGAATCGCTGAAAAACACCTACCTTGTCTAATCGTTCTAAAAGTCCTTGCGCCTCCTCTTTTGAAGGTTGAATTTTCCAGTTTTTTAATTGATCTTGAAATAATTCGAGCTCTTTATTGTTTTTTAATATTTGCTTATAATATTTATCGAATCGATTAAATTCGCTTTTACTAGGGTTTAATGTCCTAAAATAAGGTTGATGAATTTCATTGGCCATCAAGCGAGCAAAAGCAGCTTTGCGCATTAAGTCAGCCAAATCATTTTTATTATCTAAAGTAAAATGCCGCGACATCTCCAACCAGCGTTTCTCAAGGCTAATGACATTGTTTTCAAATGATAAAATCCGGTCCTCTGAAATTAAATTTTGGGGGATGTATTTAGTAAGCTTATGTAAATCAAGGCTATATAGGTTTTCAATTAAGTTCTTTTTGCTCGTAAATTCAACAATAGACGCAGTGTTTCCATTGTACACTCCCTCGTCTACGCTTTCCAAATTCTTTATTAATTCCTGGTAGTTTGTAAACGACACTCCACCTATTAAATCTTCTTTACCTAGGATGTTTAACTTTAGTTGTAAAGCATCTACATGTTGACCGGATAAATCCAAATGATGCGACACCAAAGGCTCAAAACTCTCCATCCACTGCCAGTTGGATTTCAATTGATGAATCAATTGTCGGGAAGATTTCGATGATTCTGGTAAAAAAGAAAACCGATCTAATTGGTACGTTTTTAATCGATCTAAAATAACTTCTAAGGCTACTCTTTTTTCGGAAACTACTAATGAATGATAACCGCCAAACATAGCTTTTGACAAGACATTTGTTAAGAGTTGTGATTTCCCAGTGCCAGGAGGACCTTGAACGACCAAGTTTTTCCCCCCTAAATCATTTAAGACATCAGTTTGTTCGTCATTGGCAGGTATCACTAACCGGGAAGTTAGGGACCAATCATCACAACTAGTAGATTTAGAACCAGTTAGTATTTCTTTGATATTGCTGTTTAGATGGTGTCCTAAATCCCCCAAGTGCTCCAAATCTCGAAGAATGGAGAACCGATGGTGGTGAAAGTTTCCAAGAATTAATTTTCCCTTCAAATCAAATGCAAAACCCAATTCAGTCAATTTTTCACTCCAAATTGTAGGGTCATCTTTCAATAATATAAGCTCTGAAAGGTTCACATCGAAATGCAAAGAAAAGTGCCTAACAAGAAAGGGATTCAAAAAACCTTCCACTTGATCGTATGTTACCTTATACAAACCTCGCACCTTATCCTTTTTAATCGTAGCAGGATAAATAAAAATGGGCGATGCAGTTGGACTATTGAGATAATCCCATTTTAAAACACCAGATGAAACACAAAAAATAGACGCACCAGTTTCTTTGAATTCGTCGACGCTTTTTTTGTAAATTTTGGTGATTTGTGAATCTTCTGCTAAACAAATTTCTTCGGAAGACTCTTCTATTTCAACACATTGGTCTATGCTAAGTTGCACCAACAAGTCATTACGACTGAAAGCACTCAATTCGTTTATTAATTGTTTTATGATTTGTTCAGTCTCCTCCGTAGAAGGATATAAAAGATCCATTGTGTGGTTTTGGATGATGAATTAAAATCCCGCTCCTAACGAAGATAATAAAATCAGCTTAAAGGCGGAATTATTCATTCAAATAGACTGAAAAATCTTTCTAAATTTGGGAGATGCAAAACAGCAAGCATAAATTTGGCACAAAAGCCATTCATGGGGGGATTAAACCAGATTCAGCAACCGGGGCTATAATGACTCCGATTTACCAGACTTCTACCTACATTCAAGATGGAGTTGGAAATCACAAAGGATACGAATACTCTAGAACCAAGAATCCCACAAGAGATGCTTTAGAAAATAATTTAGCTTCTATTGAAAATGGTAAATTTGGCGCTTGTTTTGGCTCAGGTTTAGCGGCAATTGATTGTGTAATAAAAATGCTTAATCCTGGAGATGAGGTCATCTCAACCAGCGACTTGTATGGAGGCTCTTACAGATTGTTTACAACGATTTTTGCTAAATACGGGATTAAATTTCATTTCGTTTCAATGGAAACGGCCGATGAAGTTGAAAAAAAGATCAATAAAAACACGAAGTTAATTTGGGTAGAAACACCATCCAACCCAATGATGAATATTGTGGATATTGCTGCAATGGCAAAAATTGCTA
>JAHKAT010000218.1 GCA_018825925.1 Bacteroidota bacterium
CGAATTGGTTCAAAGTACAGGAGGATACTCTGTAGGTTCTGTAAGTGCTCAAAACCGAATGGTAGTTGATAAAATACTACGTCGTAAAGATATTATTGCCGCTTTCCCTGAGGACCTTAAATTTATGTGGTCTGCAGATTTGGAGCAGGTAAATTTGAATGGAAAAGAAATGGCGTACTATTTATACGCTGTAAGAGTTCCTGAAAATGGCAAAGCTATGGTTGGTGGAAGTGATATTAAAGCAGCTTCAACAGGTTTTGATCAGCGTTCAGCACTAATTACTGTAGACCTTGAAATGAATGAAGAAGGTTCTGATAAATGGGCCGAAATGACGACAAATAACAAAGACCGAATCGTAGCAATTACGATGGATGATGTTGTTTATAGTGCACCACGTGTGAATGAACCGATTTCAGGAGGAAGAACTCAAATTTCTGGAAGTTTTTCTATTGATGAGGCGAAAGATTTGGCCGGATTGTTAAATGGTGGAGCTTTGCCTGCACCATGTGTTATCAAGGAACAAACCAAAGTTGGTCCATCCATTGGAGCTGAAAACACGCGATCTGGATTAATGTCTTTTGGTTTTGCTTTATTGATCGTTTTCGTTTATATGTTCTTTTACTACGGAAAAGCTGGATTAATCGCAGATATCGCGTTGTTTGCCAATATCTTATTCATCTTTGGATCTCTTGCTTCTTTTGGGGCGGTATTGACATTAGCTGGTATTGCGGGTATCGTTTTAACCATCGGTATGGCGGTTGATGCGAATGTTTTGATTTTTGAACGTATACGTGAGGAACAGGCCGCTGGTAAGGATTTAGTTTCTTCCATCGATGAAGGATTTAAAAAAGCTTTGTCTTCAATTATTGATGCAAACGTTACTACCTTGTTAACGGCGATTGTATTGAAGATTTTTGGATCTGGTCCAATTGAATCATTTGCTACAACTTTGATTATCGGTATTTTCACTTCTGTTTTTGCAGCGTTAATCATATCGAGATTGATCATCAATATGATTTTGAAAAAAGGCAAAACCATTTCATTTGAAACAAAATGGACAAAAGGAGCCTTTAAGGATGCCAATATTAATTTTGTAGGACAAAGAAAGAAGTTTTACGTAGTTTCTGGTTTATTGGTAGTTGCTGGAATAATTGCTTTAGTAACGAGAGGTTTGAATCCTTCAGTTGAGTTTTCAGGAGGTCGTACTTACGGCGTGAAATTTGAAAAATCAGCAGAGAATGAAATCGAATATTTAAGAGCAAATTTGTCAAAATCGTTTAGAGATGGTGGTAAAAATGCTTCTATTGATTTAAAAACGAAAGAGAGTAATTATTACGTTGAGATTACGACGAACTATTTGTTAGGCGACGAAGCTGCAACGGAGAAAGTAAAGGAAAAACTAGAAGAAGGTTTGACTGCATCTAAAGATAGAGTAGGTGGATTTAGAATTCAAGAGTCTAGATCAGTTTCTTCTACGATTTCATCAGAATTAAAATCTTCTTCAACCATCTCAATTGTCCTTTCGTTGGTTATCATTTTTGCTTATATCTTACTTCGATTTGGAAGTTGGCAGTACTCTACTGGAGCGCTTTTAGCGATGATGCATGATGTTTTATTGGTGTTGGCATGTTTTGCAATTTTCCATGGTATTTTGCCTTTCAACATGGACATCGATCAGGCATTTATAGCTGCAATTTTGACTGTTATTGGTTACTCCATTAATGACACAGTAATTGTGTTTGATAGAATTCGTGAAACTTTAAGTTTCAAAAAAGACAAAGAATCTCACGAAGATCAAATCAACAAGGCATTGAATTCAACACTTTCTAGAACGATAAATACATCCATGACAACATTCGTTGTATTGTTAATTATCTTCTTGTTCGGAGGAGTTGCGATTAAAGGGTTTGTATTTGCTTTGATGGTAGGTGTTGGAGTAGGTACTTATTCATCACTTTGTATAGCAACACCTTTGTTAATCGATTTGACGAAGAAAATAAAAGCATAATATACTTTTCAATGGTATTAAAATAGGGGTGTGATTTACATCCCTATTTTTTTTTTGAAAAAACTTTAACTGGTCGAATACTATAGGCAAGTATTTTACGTCTTCTTTTAAAGTGATGCCCTATGATAGTGTTGTTGATAATTGTGTTGTTGGCTTGGGGGGTTAGTAGACTTTCCGACCAAAGAGTTCTGTAAGATTTAGAGAAGCTAAATTTTAAAATTTCACGATAGAAAGTTGTGAGTTTTTGCGAAGGTATGTTCCTAAAATTGTTTTTGAATCACGATCTTCTTTAATGGGATCAATGTATCTTTTCCATCTTAAAACAGGTTGTTTATGGAAATGGTAAGGAGCAAAACCGTATCCAACAAGGATTCCATTTTCTACTAATACAAGTGCTTTTTCGCTCTTTTGAGGTCCGTTTTCAATAATATAGAAGGTCTCCTCATTCAAGTTTAAAAAGGCTACCATATCTTGTGTTCGTTGGTTGTAAGTAATAGTCTCTTCCTTATTGATACAAGCGCCATTACATTGTTTTATTCCATAATGAAAACAAGCATTTTTACTCTGGTATAAATCATTGAGTTTTTGACAAAGTGTGTATTTTTCAGTCCATTCTGTTAGAAAGGCAACTCCTTCTCTTTTTGTGGTGAAAGAGGTTAGAGGGATATCTGTTTTTTTTGAAGTTAGCTCAATGTAAAATCGAATATATCCTACATCATCGGTATACGAAAACAAGCCAAAGGGAAATTTATTTTTTTTCAGGGCATTGTTGAATTTTGGTTTGAACTCCTTAATAGTGCGTGATTCTTCAAGAAGCGCAATAAGTTCAGATCCAGTAAGTTTGTATTCAATTCTACAAATTTTATTCAATAATTCAGAACCTTTTTTAGTTTTCGTATTTCTTAAATGCTGGTTGACTCTTTTTTTTATGTTAATACTTTTTCCGATGTAAAGTAATTCATTCAATTCGCCGTAAAATTGATAAACACCGGTTTTTGAAGGCAAGGCTTCTAAATCTTCTAAGTCCAAGTTGGGGTGAAGAATAGAAGGGTTTATATCGTGTTGTATAAATTTTTCAATAGATAAATGACTTTTATTATTTAACAAAGTAAATAAATGAGCCGTAGCAAATGCATCTCCACCAGCACGATGTCGGTTGGTAATAGGAATACCAAGGTTTCTGGTTAGTTTTCCAAGGCTATATGACTCTAATCCAGGCAGAATGTATCTGGAGGCGCGAACGGTGCATAAATGAGGTCGTCGATAATCATAACCCAAATTTTTAAATTCCTGACGAGTTATGCCATAGTCAAATCCCACATTATGGGCAACAAAAACACAATCTTCTGTAAATTGAACTATTTTTTTAGCGATTTCATGAAACTTAGGCGCATCAGCAACCATATGGTCAGTAATTCCTGTTAAGTTCACAATAAACTCAGGAATCTTCATCTCAGGATTTACAAGCGAAGAGAACTCATCTATGATTTTCTCACCATCGTGTATATAAATCGCAATTTCGGTAATTTTTGAGCTACGAGGACTTCCACCTGTAGTTTCTATATCAACAACAGCGTAATTCAATTAAACATTATTTAAAGAATAAATTGATCGACTTTTTATGTCGAGTTTCAAATCTACGGAAAAAGAAGATGGAATTCTTTAATTAATGGCTATTATAATTTTAAATAAAAACGATGATATTGACGTTATTGATACATGGCGCATTGAAGGAGGATCAATTCCAAATTTCAATTTTACCATCGCCATGAATTACCATTCCTCTTGAGGTAGGCACTTGATTAAATATTTTATCATCAGGTTCGAGTTTGATTTCTTTTCCTTGAAAGAAGACAGATTTATTGGCAGGAATTTGAATATACAATTCAATTTCTTGTCCTCTTATTTTGTCTTGAATGGGGTAGTTGTATTGTTTTGCAAAACTCAAAGTATCACCATTTTGTAAAATTTTGAAGTCAATATTTTGAGCATTCTTGTTTGCTTTTGATTGATTGGGACCTTGTGATTTTGATTTCACAGTCACGTGGAATAAACTATCCTTTGATTCAATGTAGTGAACAGAATAATTTGAATGATAAATACGTCCATTTTTAGATACTAGCCAGAATCGATTATTTTCATTGATTTTAAATTTCTGGTCCTTTATATTGAGGTTGTTTTCTAAGTTGGTTTCAAGATATAAGGCAGGGGCATCAATGTTCAATGTTCGTTCAACCTCACTTTCAAATAAAAATTGAGTTGTTAAAGATGTGCCAATGTAGAACATTAAAACAACCCCAATAACGAATGTTGCCAAGGCAGTTCTGCTAAGATATTTAAACCATTTAAAGGACATATTAAAAACTAATTTCACTCCAGAAATAAGTACGTAGGCAATTAAAACGGCTGTAACGAAAAGGCCTATCGACCAAACAATATTTAATTCAGAAGTATTTTCCCAGAAAAGAGAAGTAAATTGATGAGCACTATATAGTCCGTTTGCATCACTTACAGGAATGATATTAAATTGGAAGACTAGGAAAATTAAAAAGGTAACACAGGCGGTGGTTCCAATAAATAAAAAGAACAGTCCGATAATAACGCGAATAACTCGACCTACTGAATTGATTCCTTGCTGAACATTGTGATCACGATTAATTTTACGTGCAAATTTCGACGATTCTTCAGACATTCTTTTGGCAGCCATTTCTACTTCGTCTCTAACGTTTTCGACAGTGACAGGTTTTCCTTGCATTCTCAATCGATCAACGTGCGAGGTGGCTTTAGGTAAAACGATCCAGAGAATGATGTAAAGAGGTAAACCGAAACCAGCAAAAAACAGGATGATTAAAAACAGAATACGCACGATGATAACATCAACAGAGAAATAGGCCGCTAAACCACTACAAACTCCCGCAATGTTTGCTTTTTCAACATCTCGATATAATTTTTTATCCGTTCTTTTAAAATTATCCTCTTTCATGTATTCTGCAGAAGATTGATTTTCGTTATCAGCTCCTGAACCATCGATGTAATCTTCGGGCTCGCCTAACTTTGCCATGCATGTGTCGACATCCTCTTGCACGATTACTCGACTAGTATTACCTGCCTGAATATCAGAGAATAGCTCAGCTATACGTAGTTCAATATCTTCGATTATTTCGGTTTTTCCTTCCGTTCCACTTAGCTTGGATTCGAGTCTATTCAAATAGGATTGAAGAGTTTCGAATGCTGTTTCTTCAACAATAAATTGAATTCCTTTGATGTGTATTGAAGTTGTTTTTTTCATGTCTGTCAGTTATTTCGTTAAAGTTTGTACAGCGATTTGAAGTTCTTCCCAAGTATCGTTGAGTTCATTTAAAAATTGTTGACCGTTCTCAGTCAACTTGTAATATTTACGGGGAGGCCCACTAGGCGATTCTTCCCATCGATAAGCTAATAATTCCATATTTTTTAATCGAGTAAGCAACGGATATAAAGTGCCTTCAACAACAATGAGTTTGGCGCTTTTTAATCGATCTATAATTTCAGAAGGGTAAGCCTCCTTCTTTTTCAGAATCGAAAGGATACAGAATTCGAGTATTCCTTTTCGCATTTGAGCTTGCGTGTTCTCTGCATTCATATAGATGTATTTTATACAAAGATATGTGTAAAGGATTGTATTTTGCAATACATAGTACTATAATATTTTTTTAATATCTCTACTTTGTGACTTATTAACCTGTATTACAGCTATTTAAAGTTTGAAGTTTTTTTTTAAAAAATTTACTTGAGGCAGTTAGGGAGGGAGTAGTTTGGATGGTTTTTAACTCAATTAGAGAAAATATTTCGTTCAATAGTTCAGGATTTCGTTTTATTATTGGAATAAAACTTCGAATACAATAGACGTGAAGTGCAACTTTGTGATTGGGGTTATCAAAAAGATTTAAAGTCAAATTTAATAGGTCTTCATCGTGTAAATGTGAAGGTTTAGAATCCACAACTGTTTTTAACAAATTCCTTAAAATAGATTCGTTTGTTTCAGTGTGCAGTTTTTTTATTAAAGTAGAAATGTAAGGTTTGAAAAGAAAAGAAGAATCTTTAACGATGTGTGTACACAGCCATGTGGCATACTCAACGAGTTTTTGTTCATTGGAGGTCAGAATAAAATCGATTAAATCGTCAAAATTTTTCTTTTGAGAGAAAAGTGGGGTGTATTTTTGAAGATCTCTAGACTTTTGAAAATTCTTAATTTCCTCTTTAATATTCATCTATTGAAGATAAAAAAAACCGCTTGAATTTCAAGCGGTTTTCAAAATATGGGATTTGAAGTTTAAGCTAAAACGCTCATTACTTCTTTCATTTTTAATCCAATTTGAGCAGGAGAATCCACAACGTGAATTCCACATTCTCTCATGATTCTCTTTTTTGCTTCTGCGGTATCATCATCACCACCTACGATAGCTCCAGCATGTCCCATTGTTCTACCTTTAGGAGCAGTTTCACCAGCGATAAAACCAACTACTGGTTTTGTTCCGTGTTCTTTAATCCAACGAGCCGCAATAGCTTCAAGATTACCTCCGATTTCACCGATCATTACGATACCCTCTGTTTCTGGGTCATTCATCAGTAATTCAACAGCCTCACGTGTTGTTGTACCAATAATAGGGTCACCGCCAATTCCGATTGCAGTTGTAATTCCCAAACCAGCTTTCGCTACTTGGTCAGCTGCTTCATACGTCAAAGTACCAGATTTAGAAACGATACCAATTTTTCCTTTTTTGAAAACGAAACCAGGCATAATTCCTACTTTAGCTTCATTTGCTGTAATCACACCAGGACAGTTTGGACCGATCAATCGACATTCAAAGCCTTGAATATATTCTTTGGCTTTAACCATGTCAGAAACTGGAATACCTTCAGTAATACAAACGATTACACCAATTCCAGCACTAGCAGCTTCCATTATTGCATCTGCAGCGAATGCAGGTGGAACAAAAATTATAGAAACATTTGCACCAGTTTTTGTGACAGCATCTGCAACTGTATTAAACACTGGACGATCTAAATGCGTAGAACCGCCTTTGCCAGGTGTTACCCCACCAACTACGTTTGTTCCGTATTCAATCATTTGACCAGCGTGAAAAGTACCTTCACTACCTGTGAAACCTTGTACAATTACTTTCGAATCTTTATTTACCAATACACTCATTGAGTTTTTCTTACAATTTTTATGGGTTCAAAAGTAGCTTTTTAGCACCGTTTTGCCAAGTAA
>JAHKAT010000219.1 GCA_018825925.1 Bacteroidota bacterium
AACTATCGCAATATCTTCTTTGCTTGCTGCCGCATGTTTCTTGTCAGAGTAAAAGTCGAACCAATTGCTGCTCTTAGGAAAATAAATTGTTTTTTCAGTTGTTCCAGCATGTGTAATAGGAGTAACCAGAAAGTCATTTCCCCACAAGTAGGTTTCGTTTACTTGTTGGATAACAGTATCATTGGGTTCTTCAAAAAGCAGCGGACGCATTAATGGTTTTCCTTTTTGATTGTTTTCGAAAGCGATAGTGTAATTGTACGGAATCATTTGATAGCGTAGTTCAATGGCTTTGCGCGTTCTGTTTTTAGTGATTTCGTCTTTAAAAATCGGTTCAGATGGAACGTCTTCCTGAGCGTGCGGGCGAAAAATAGGTTGGAAAACGCCATATTGTAACCAGCGAGTGTACAGTTCATTGTCATCTGTTGCTCCAGCAAAACCACCCAAGTCAGAGTGCATGTATCCCATACCTTGCATTCCCATTTGAAGTGCAATTTCTGTTTGTGCTTGCAGTCCGCCCCAAGAACGGCTAACATCTCCTGACCACGGAATCATGCCGTACCGTTGCGATCCAGAGTATCCTGCGCGCATTAATATAAAAGGTCTTTGATTTGAAAAATCTTTTTTATAACCGTCTTGAACAAGTTTTGCCCAATTATGGCCATAGATATTATGAACTTCATCTGCTTTTCCAGCAACAGTAATTGCCTCAGACGGAAAAACTTCGGGTTCGCCAAGATCACCCCATAATCCAGCAACACCTTGATTGATTAAATTTTTGTAAATATCCCAAAACCATTGCTTGCCTTCGGGTTTAAAAATATCGATGATTCCAGTATTTCCAAAATAGAAATCGTAGGTAAATGGTTTGCCAAGGCTATCAGTGGCTAAGATTTTTTTATTAACTGCTTCTTGCCATTTGCTTGAAGTAGTTAAAATAAAAGGTTCTGTGATTAGAATTGTTTTGACGCCTGCTTTCTCAAGATTGGCAATCATATTTGTAGGCTCAGGAAAACTTTCCTTATCCCATTCCAAGTTTCCCATAGTTCCTTGAACTGTTTTTCCGAACCAGTATAAATCCAGAATTACAGCGTCTACAGGAATTTTTTCATCTCTAAATTTTTGAATTGTTGCTTCGGTTTCAGCTTGGGTATGGTAACCAAAACGACTAGCAAAATTCCCAAAAGCCCAACGTGGAGGCAGTGGTTGTTTTCCAGTTAAGTTGGTGTAGCTGTTTATCAAGTCAGTCCAACTGTCAGCTGCGATAATTTGATAGGTTTTTCGGCCAGATATTGTTTCGTATGCTAATGTGTTGTCTTTTTTACTGTCTAAATCTAAATATCCAATCGCTGCATTGTCAAAATGTACGGCGTAAATTTTTGATGACATCACTAAGGGCATAGTGAAATTCATTAATTCCGAAAGTGCTTCATAACCGTAATGTGCACGGTTGTACAATTGCAATCGGTTACCACGGCGGTTCATACCTAAAACGCGTTCGCCTGCACCATACAATGCTTCTGATTTGTCTAAATTAAAATCGAGGACTTCAGTGCTGTCTTTTTTTACATAGCCATTTTTTTCAGAGAGCAGTGCTTTGGACTTATAGAAATAACTAATTTGGAAAGGAGATTTGGTTACCGTAACCGCAATTCCTTGAGTAGACAAAACGATTTGTGTATTTGTTTCTTTTACTTTAGCAATGTTGTTTTCAGGTTCAAGAACAACTGCGTGCGATGTTGTGCTTGGCTTATTTTTTTCGAATGTTGGAATAAAAGTAGTCGCTACAATTTTGTCAGAATACGCAGTGATAGTATAGTTACCATCTGAAGTTGTTATATCTAATGTGTTGTGATTGTAACTGCTGTTTTTAAATTTTCGGTTTGCATTTTGCGCAAATGAAAATGTGATTGTAAAAACCAGTAGTAAGATGCTGAGAAGGGATTTGTTCATGGTACTTTTTTTTAGCCCTGATAGGACCGATATCCTCGTAACGTAGTGAAGAGATAAAGGGGATAGCAGGAAATAGCTTCTAATAATTGCAAGCAAAAAATAGTGTTGTTGCTGCCTGAAACGTCCAAAGTAGGCGGGAATTCTAAATAATATTGAGACATTACGTACTTTGAAAAAATCATTTGGGTAATGCCTCGATATCTTTTATTTATTGGAAATTTTATGCCGTTGCATGTTCGTTTGCGCGAACTAGTACCGGTTGGTCATTTACATAAACGGTTAAATCTTGCGAACCTTCAAGCGTGATTTGAGTTTCGTTATGGTTTACAATTACTTTCAAAATTTGGTTTCTAAAATTAATTTTGAACGAATAACCGTCCCATTCTTTAGGGATTTTTGGAGAGAAATGTAGTGCGTCATTCTTAACACGCATTCCGCCAAAACCTTCAACAATACTCATCCAAGTTCCCGCCATCGAGGTGATGTGACAACCCTCTTCAACCTCTTTGTTGTAATCATCAAGATCTAAACGAGATGTTCGTAGATAGAATGTGTACGCCATGTCCATTTTATCTAACAATGCTGCTTGAATAGAGTGTACGCAAGGCGAAAGCGAACTCTCATGCACCGTGAATGACTCATAAAAATCAAAGTTTTTGTTCAGCTCTTCTTTAGAAAAATGATCTTCAAAAAAGTAGAAACATTGCAGGACATCGGCTTGTTTTATGTATGGCGAACGTAAAACGCGATCCCATGACCATTTTTGATTGATCGGTCTTTGTGAAGGATCTAAATCTTTTACAGGAACCAAATCTTTGTCTAAAAAGTTGTCTTGCTGCAAGTAGATTCCTAATTCTTCTGATTTCGGGAAATACATGTTATCAGCTACTTTTTTCCATTCTTGGATTTCGCTATCACTTAGTTTTACTTTTTCGATGATTCGTCTGTGATCAGAAGCATATTCTAATGATACCTTTTGAATTTGTTCGAAAGCATAATCAATACACCATTTTGCAATGTAATTAGTATAGAAATTATTGTTGATATTGTTTTCATATTCATTAGGACCTGTAACACCGAGAATCACATATTGGTTTTTGGCTGTCGAAAATGAAGCTCTTTGATGCCAGAAACGAGCGATGGCAATTAATACTTCTAAACCTTTTTCGGGAATATAAGAGTAGTCGCCTGTAAAACGGTGGTAGTTGAAAATGGCAAAAGCGATGGCGCCATTTCTATGAATTTCTTCATGAGTGATTTCCCATTCGTTATGACATTCTTCCCCGTTCATCGTCACCATAGGGTAGAGGGCAGCACCGTTTTTAAAGCCTAAGTTTTTCTCGGCATTTTCAATAGCTTTATCTAATTGGTTGTAACGATACGTCAATAAATTACGGGCTACTTGCTGGTCTTTTGTAGCCATGTAAAACGGAATACAATACGCCTCTGTGTCCCAGTAGGTAGAGCCGCCATATTTCTCGCCAGTAAATCCTTTTGGACCAATATTTAAGCGACTGTCTTTACCTAAGTAGGTTTGGTTTAATTGAAAAATATTAAAACGAATTCCCTGTTGTGCTTTTACATCACCATCAATGGTAATGTCTGACATTTCCCAAATCTTTGCCCAAGCAGCAATTTGGTCTTGCAATAATTGATTGTATCCTTTGGCTAGAGCCGCTTGAATTGCTTTTTCGGCAGCCGTTTGCGTGTTGTTGTGATTTAAAGAAACCGTGTAACCAGCGATTTTTTGGATTGATGATGTTTTTCCTTTAGCCACAATCACTGCATACAAACTTTGAATTTTGTCTGAGGTAGTATTGAAATTTGTTGGAGAAAGATTCAAGTTTTTACCATTTTCGAAAACGCTATTGTGCATAAAAGTAGTCACCTTAAAATGCGTCTTGAAAGTTTGTGCCGTTACATAGGCTTCGTTTCCAGAATGTTTAACTTCTAATGGTTCCCAGAATTTCTCGTCCCAGTTGGCATCTTCGTTTGTAACACCTGCATCTACATAAGGTTTGTAA
>JAHKAT010000220.1 GCA_018825925.1 Bacteroidota bacterium
AAATCAATTCAAATTAACGACAATTTCATTGAGAATTTTTCAAAATACACCTATGTGAAAGGCGTTAAAAGACACGAACTGCCTTAGTATAAAGCAAAGCTCATATTTACTTTGAATTTAAAGCTATTCCAGGGTTAATTCTGTGTTTGTTTATTTGAGCTTGTATTCGACTAGTAACCACGCTATGGCCGCACTCACCTAAATTATAATTTAACGCCTTTTAGCAGGATTTTATTCAATCACAAACGGTTATCAACCGGTGGCTCAAGAATCTCTTTTTTGGGTAGATCTTTGAATCTGTTTTTTGGACGTATCCATTCATTTTCTTTATTCGTTTGCGCTCTTTTCCATTCTTTCGCCGCTGAACGTAGGTCTTCTGATGTCATGGGTTTTTCCATTGATTCAAACTTCTTAAATTTATCTTTATTGGAAATTTGACCAAAACTAAAATTTATTGCAATAAAGAACATTGCTAATAGCGTCCACTTTTTCATTTTGTTAATTTTGAATTATTATTTTTATCAGAACAATTCTTATGCCATTTTGGAATTCAATTCCTTTTCTCGCCAAGTTATTTATACTTTCAATTATCTTGGGTACTATCAATTATATCATTATACGACGTAAAGGATACAGCTCAATTACTTATTTAATTCTAGGAGTGGGGGCAATTTTCACTTTACTGTATCAAATTTCTAAAATGATTTAAATGATTAGTTCATTATTTCAATCCATTAAATACCATGTAAAAGGAATTAGCTGGATCGTTTTGCAATTATCCAAGGGTAAATTTCTTCTATTTTTTCTGCCTGGAATTGTATTGTCGTTTTTCTTCTGGAATATGTCTGGATGGTCAGATACTATGGAAAATCGCACATTTTATGAAAACGTTCCATTGATAGGTTCCTACATCAATACCACCGTTCAGAGTGGATTCCACCTTCTCGGTTTTCTTTTTAAACAATTTCAAATCTTCTTTTTACTCACGATTCTTTCGCCTTTATTTACCTGGCTGTCGGAAAAAGTGGACGAGGAATTAACAGGTACTAAAGCGAGTTTTGATCTTATTCAAATAATCACTGAGCTTCTAAGAATGATAGGAATTGTTATGGTCTCCTTGATTCTGGAAGGCGTTTTAATTGGTCTGTACTCCATAGTATCAGGAGTTTTTCCTTTAGAATTTCTTGACTCACCAGTGGCTTTTTCAATCGCAGCCTTTTTCTACGGATTTTCCTTCTATGATTATTCCCTGGAAAGATATCAAATAGGAATTTTCATGAGTGTTTCATTTGCGAGGCAAAAGGCAATGCTTAACTTCGTAACTGGAATCTGCTTTAGCTGTTTAACACTAATACCAGTTGTTGGTCTTGCTATCGGACCAGTAATTGCCACAATGATGGCGACCTATGTGTTTCTAGCAGATGTTGATAAGATTAAAAAAGGAGCAAAATAAAAAGGAATGAAACGAATGGATGATTTTGCGGGAACTAACCTCGACCAATGGAAAATAGCCGTTGAGAAAGAGTTAAAAGGACTGGATTTTAATACTCTTCTTATAAAAAAAGACCCTATTGAAGAGTTGGAATACGAGAAGTTTAAGACCAATTCTGATTCTACTAAATTTTCTTTTCATGCTGAATTGAAAGAATCTAATGACTGGGAAATTCACCAAACCATTGAAGTAAAAGATGAACGAATTGCCAACCTTGAAGCTTTAAACGTTCTGAACCTAGGAGTAAATGCTTTAACATTTTTGATCCAGAAAAAAGAAATCAATTGGGACTTGCTGCTGGAGAATATAGGCTTAAACTATATTTCAACTTCTTTTGAATGTCTTAATGAAACTCAAGCTACCGATTTATCCAATCACTGGAAATCAGTTTGTACAAAGCCGATTCATCTAATTTTTGACTGCACTTCTAAAACGTCATATTCCAGCTTATCTACGGCCATTGTTCGCAGTGCCAAATTGCAACAAACAGGAGCTAATTCAACACAGGAAATCGCATATGCTCTTTCTGAGGGACATGAATTACTTTTAAACAAACATAATTCAATTCATTTTGTACTCGGTATTGGTGCTAATTATTTGGTTGAAATTGCCAAAATAAAAGCCTTCAAACATCTTTGGAGTCTACTATGCAAACAATACGACTATCGTCCAAAGACAATAATAACATGCCAAACTACCTTCGTAAATAAATCGCTTAAGGACCCATATACCAACCTGTTGCGTCAAACAACTGAAGCAATGTCGGCAGTAATGGGTGGAGTTGATGCCATTGAAATTCAGCCTTATGACCGTCATTCTATTGGCGCAGATAGAACCTTGAGTACTCGAATGGCTATCAATATTCAACACCTCTTGAAAGAAGAAAGCTACCTACATTATGTTCAGGATCCTCTTGGAGGTTCTTTTTTTCAAGATAATTTAACGAAAGAATTGATCGAGAAAAGTTGGGAATTATTCAATAGTATGAATGACAAAGGAGGTATTCTTTCAAATGATACTCTTGAACTTTTACAAGAAAAAATTCAAAAAATTGCCGCAAAACGGATTGAAATGCTAAAGAATAAAGAACACGTTTTAATTGGAATTAATCATTTCGAAAATCCCGATGTTCAAGTTTCAAATTGGATGGAGTTGCCAAGTTATCTCGGTCTTGATGCTCTTATTCTAGAAAAAGCGATATAATGGAAAGAAAAAACTTTAACAATATCAATCCTTTTGAGACTACACCGATAGAAACAGAGGGTCAGAATATTTTTGAAACTGCCGAAAAAATAAGTCTCAAATCTGTCTACAATTCGAAAGATTGGGACAGCAAAAATAAAACACAATATGTGCCTGGTTTGGTGCCTTACATGCGTGGACCATATGCCTCCATGTATGCAATCCGACCTTGGACCATTCGTCAATATGCTGGGTTTTCAACTGCTGAAGAATCCAATGCATTTTATAGAAGAAATTTAGCTGCCGGACAAAAAGGTTTGTCCGTTGCCTTCGACCTAGCTACTCACCGAGGTTATGATTCAGACCATCCAAGGGTTGTAGGCGATGTTGGAAAGGCTGGCGTGGCCATTGATTCTGTAGAGGACATGAAAATACTATTCGACCAAATCCCTTTGGATGAAATGTCAGTTTCAATGACTATGAATGGTGCAGTAATACCAATTTTAGCCTTTTACATTGTGGCGGCAGAAGAACAGGGTGTAGATCAAAAATTACTTTCTGGAACTATTCAAAATGATATTTTGAAAGAATTCATGGTGCGAAACACCTACATCTATCCCCCTAGCCCATCAATGAAGATTATTGCCGATATATTCGAATATACGGCTCAAAAAATGCCCAAGTTCAATTCGATTTCGATTTCTGGTTACCACATGCAAGAAGCTGGAGCCACTGCCGCAATTGAACTCGCTTATACACTTGCCGATGGTTTAGAGTATTTAAGAGCAGGTGTAAAAGCCGGAATGTCCATTGATGAATTTGCTCCTCGCTTGAGCTTCTTTTGGGCAATCGGTATGAATCACCATATGGAAATAGCCAAGATGAGAGCGGGCCGTTTAATTTGGTCAAAACTTGTTGGTCAGTTCGAACCTACGAACCCTAAATCCATGGCTTTGCGTACACATTGTCAAACTTCAGGTTGGTCGTTGACAGAGCAAGATCCATTCAATAATGTAGCAAGAACTTGTATTGAAGCCTTAGCCGCAGCCTTTGGAGGCACCCAGTCACTCCATACCAATGCCTTGGA
>JAHKAT010000221.1 GCA_018825925.1 Bacteroidota bacterium
CCGTGGTTTCACAATGGGTTACTTGGGGTCCATGTTACTCTTAATTTTTTGTTTGTTATGGATACAACTCTGGGGGCAACCGGCAAAATGGTGTTTTGTTTTTGTGGGAATATGGTGGTTGAGCTTTAGTCAAATCACCTATCGAGCAATACCGAATAACGTTTATAATCACAAACCTGAAAAAGGAGTTATTCTCAAAGGTTTCAAAGAACTCTGGCTGGTTTTTAAGACTTTTCGTTCAAACTTGAGACTAAAGAGATACCTGAGTTCCTTTTTCTTTTTTAATACTGGAGTTCAAACGGTTATGCTTTTAGCAACCATCTTCGCGAACAAAGAAATAGATTGGCCAAAAGAGAGTGGAAGCGCAGGTTTGATTATTGCGATACTTTTGATACAAATTCTTGGAGCAGTTGGTGCCTTTTTAATGTCTAGATTGTCTGAAAAAATCGGAAATATTCAAACGCTCAAATTAGCTGTATTTATTTGGATTGGGATTTGTTTGGGCGCATATTTCATCGTGCGAACTCCAGGACAATTCTATGTATTAGCAGCTAGTGTTGGTTTGGTGATGGGAGGTGTACAGGCCTTAGCTCGGTCAACATATTCTAAGTTTTTACCTGAAACCGAAGACCATGCTTCCTATTTCTCATTTTACGACGTTACTGAGAAAATTGGCATCGTGGTAGGAACCTTCTTTTTTGGTTTAATCGAGGCCTTAACGGGTTCAATTCGCTTCTCTGTGATATCGGTAACCATTTTTTTCATTATAGGTTTTGTTCTTTTACAGTTTATTCCAAAGCAAACTAATTCAATTGAAAAATGAGAGTTTTTGAAACGTGGCCCCAAAAAGGGAATTTCGAACCTTGGACTATTTTAGTTACCTTGCTTTTGGTCGTTGCTGCTTTTATTGGAATTGGTCAAATACCATTGTTTATTGCTCTTCTTGATAAAATTAATTCAGGTGAAATATCAGAATTGTCACAGGGTAATATGGCAGATGTTTTAGGTC
Source organism: Bacteroidota bacterium (assembly GCA_018825925.1). Taxonomy (GTDB): domain Bacteria; phylum Bacteroidota; class Bacteroidia; order Flavobacteriales_D; family Crocinitomicaceae; genus UBA2040. Next base: position 1,010 of record JAHKAT010000221.1, read on the forward strand.
AGAACTATCTTTTAACTTTATTATTAATTCCATTCATTGTTTGTCTCGGAATGCTGTATTTGGCTTTTCGCTTTATTCATAAATCGGATGTCTTGTCATTTTTTACAGCGAGAATAAATATAGATTGGAAACGAATTTTAGTTTCATTTTCTCTTTGGGGCGGAATGCTTGGTATTATGCAATGTATATTGCTTTTTACCGAATCTGAAATTAAATGGAATTTTGACGGAACCCAGTTTTGGAGTTTACTTTTGATCTCTCTTTTTCTATTACCATTACAAACTACTTGTGAGGAGCTGATTTTTCGATCCTATTTATTCAAAGCCTTCCATTGGATTAAAAAGCCTATTGTTGTAATTTTTATCACCAGTATTCTATTTGCCTTAATGCATTTTGGCAATCCAGAAGTCGATAAAATAGGTGATGGAGCACTACTTTTTTACCTTTGGACAGGCATGTTCCTAGGATTGATTACCTTTATGGATGAAGGATTGGAATTAGCGATTGGTTACCATGCAATAAATAACATTTTCGCGGCTGTTATCTTAACAAATAATTGGCAAGCTTTTCAAACCTCAGCAATTTGGATGGATACTAGAGCTCCTGATTTTAGTTGGGAAATGTATTCTACTTTATTCTTGTTTCAACCACTCTTGTTTTTTATTTTTAGCAAGATATATCACTGGGACTTAAGTAAGTTGACTCGATAGACTCATGAAATTCAAATTAATTCAATCCAATTTAACATAAATTGCGTTAATATTTAACAGTATTTTAAATAAAAAATGGAGACATATTATAATCCAGAAGATTTAAAGAAATTCGGAAAAATATCAGACTTTCAACCAGCAATGGGTAAAAAGTTTTTCGATTATTATGGAGAAGTGTTCAAACCTGGAGCCCTAACCGCTAGAGAAAAATCTTTAATTGCACTTGCTGTTTCGCATGTTGTTCAGTGTCCATACTGCATCGATGCTTATACTGAAGATTGTATGGAAAAAGGATGCGACGAAGAACAAATGATGGAAGCTGTGCATGTAGGAGCTGCAATAAAAAGTGGCGCTACATTGGTGCATGGTGTACAAATGATGGAGAAATATAAAAAACTTTCAATGTAATTATGGCAACTAAATCTCTTCAGGCCACTGGTCATGAACTTTCTGAAATTGACAAACAACTAGCTCTATTGCATGATGCTGGATTAACACCTTTTCAAACTAAACTAAAAGAAACTAATCTTTTTCCTTTGACACCAACAGGATTGGAAATTTTCCAAATCAATGTCGGTAAAATGTGCAATCAAGTTTGCGATCATTGTCACGTGGATGCTGGACCTGACCGCAAAGAAATAATGACCAAGGAAACCATGCAGCAATGTTTGGATGCAATTGACCTAACAGATTGCCATACTGTAGATTTAACAGGTGGCGCTCCTGAAATGAACCCTGAATTTAGATGGTTTGTTGAACAGTTAAGTGCTAAAGGTAAAAAAGTACTAGTTCGTTGTAATTTGACAATTATTGTTGCCAATAAAAAATACCACGATTTACCCGAATTCTTTAAAAAACACAAGGTCGAAGTTGTTTCATCTTTACCTTATTTTAACTCTGCCAAAACAGATGCGCAGCGCGGTGAAGGTGTATTTGAGAAAAGTATTCGTGCCTTGAAAATGTTGAATGAAGTAGGTTATGGAATTGAAGGTTCTGGATTGACTTTGAATTTGGTGTACAATCCTTCAGGAGCATTTTTGCCTCCAGATCAAGCAGCTCTAAAAACGCAATTCGAAACCAAGTTGAAAGAAGGCTACGATATTGTGTTTAATGACTTATTTGCAATTACAAATCTACCGGTGTCTCGATATTTGAGTTATTTAGTTGCTTCTGGTAACTATGAAAAATATATGGACAAATTGGTTAACGCATACAATCCTGTAGCTGCTGCAAGTGTTATGTGCAGAAATACAGTGAGTGTTTCTTGGGATGGTTATTTGTTTGATTGTGATTTCAACCAAATGTTAGACTTAAAAGTAGCGACCAAAAAAGGTCAACATTTGTCTGAATTTTCAACGGAAGAACTTTTGAATAGAAAAATTATTGTAAATCAACATTGCTATGGATGTACTGCAGGTGCAGGTTCTAGCTGTGGTGGAAGCGTAGCATAAATGAAGCAGGCAATCATTGTCTTTCAAAAAAATCCAAAAGAAGGTCATACTAAAACGAGATTAGCGGCAACCGTTGGTCACCCAAATGCGATGCGTGTGTACAGCGAATTAGTTCGTCATGCCCACAGTGTTGTTCGTCTGTTTTCGTGTAAAAAGTATATCTATTTTTCAGATTTTGTGGAAGAAGATAATCGCTGGTCCGACTATGAATGTCGCGTTCAATCAAAAGATGATTTGGGTTCTCGAATGAAAAACGCTCTCGATGAGGTCTTAAATGAGGGGGTAGATTCTGCTATTTTAATTGGTACAGATTGCTATCACCTGACTGAAACGATAATCGCCGAAGCATTGTCATCTTTATTGAGTTCTGATTACTGTATTGGTCCTGCTCTAGACGGAGGTTATTATTTAATCGGGACCAACAAAACGGATGATGAAGTATTTCTGAACAAGGAGTGGAGTACGGAGACTGTTTTTAAAGAAGCACAAGAATCTATTCAGCGAATTAAAAAAAATATATTTATTTTACCTTCACTTTCGGATGTAGATACCGAAGCCGATTTAGGTGAATTAAGAAAATTTTTGATCGAATGAAAATATCAGTGATTATACCTGTTTGGAATGAAGCGGGTACAATCGGAAAATCGCTTGAATTTTTGGAGAAGAATGCTCCTGAATGTCAAATAATTGTAGTTGATGGTGAGTCAAGCGACAATACTTGTGCGATTGTTCAGAAATTTCCGAAAGTTGAATTGCTTAAAAGTCCGGCAAAAGGACGTGGAGCTCAAATGAATTTTGGGGCAAAAGTAGCTACTGGTGACTTACTCTATTTTTTACATGCCGATGCCCGCCCACCAGTTGATTTTATTGAACAACTGAAAAATGCCGTTTCTAACGGTGCGAAGGTAGGTTGTTTTCGCTTTCGATTTGACAGTAAAAAATTAATGTTAGAAATTAATGCATGGTTCACGCGCTTACCCTATTTGTGGTGTCGTGGTGGCGATCAAAGTTTCTTTATTTTGTCAGAAATTTTCGAGAGATACAAAGGCTTCGATGAACGATACGAAGTAATGGAAGAATACGATTTAATGGTGCGATTAAAATCCGAATTTCAATTCACAATTATTCCTGACAATGTAGTCGTTTCTGCCAGAAAATACACCACTAACTCATGGTTCAAGGTGATGTGGGCCAACCTTATAGCCTACCGGCAGTTTACTAAAGGTGTTCCAACAACCAAAATCAAAAAAACGTACAAGGATAATCTGAATCCCTATTTGTGATTCGTTTAAATTGATCTTAATTGGTTTTTATACTTGCTTAGATGGCTGTTTTTAATAGTTGTTTATGATTTACTTTCTACCAATCATTTCGCTTCTTTGAACCAACAAGTATCTCGTTTTTTAGTATTTTCACACTACAAAATTGAAGCATGCTCGAAGTATCCGGAATTTCCAAATCGTATTTGAATACTGTGGCGTTGAAAAACGTTTCTTTAGATATCCAATCGGGCGAAATTTACACCTTGTTAGGCCCAAATGGAGCTGGGAAATCGACCTTAATCCGAATCTTAAATCAAATTTTAGTCGCTGACGAAGGTTGGATCAAATGGAACAAAGATCTTTTTCGTGAAAACCACTTAAAATCTATTGGTTATTTGCCTGAAGAAAGAGGCTTGTACCGATCAATGACCGTCGAACAACATGGTGTTTTCTTAGCCAGATTAAGAGGGTTTTCTGCTAAAGAGGCAAAAAAAATGCTTCAATTATGGTTGGATAAATTTGAAATAAGCGAATGGAAAAACAAGCGTATTGAAGAGCTTTCAAAAGGAATGGCTCAAAAAGTACAGTTTATTTTTACTGTTTTGCATCAGCCCAAACTAATCATTTTAGACGAACCTTTCAGTGGTTTTGATCCTTTGAATGTAGAATTAATGAAGTCTGAAATTTTGCAATTAAAGGAGGAGGGAAGAGCAATTCTAATCTCAACCCATAATATGAATAGCGTAGAAGAGATTGGCGATAGAGGAATGCTTTTAAATAATGGTAAAACTATTTTAGAAGGCTCGATAACGGAAATGCGGGAACATTTCAAAACAGGTGAGTATAAAGTGAGATTTTCTGGAAACATGATTGCTTTCGTGAACGCGCTCTGGACTGGCTTTGAAATTGTAGAGCAGCGTTCTTTACCAAATAATAGATACGAGGTTAGTGTTAAACTACGCAATGCTACTGGAATAAATGACTTAATGCAAACCTTAATTGGACATGTTGATATAGAGGCAGTTGAGGAGAAAATACCGAGTATGCACGACGTTTTTGTGAATGCCCTTCAAACCCAAATAAAACATTGAAATGAGAAAAAGTTGGTTGATTGCATTGCGCGAATGGAATGAACGGGTAAAATCTCGATCGTTCATCGGAATGGCTGTTCTAGGGCCTCTGATTTTGTTGTTTTTACTTTTTGTCTTGTTTCAAATTGGCGGAAAGAAAACGGTGAAATGGAAAATATTAGTAGCAGATAAAGGTCAAATATTAAGCAATAAAATGGCACCGCGAGAAAATGCTGATTTATCCTACTTTTTCATTAATGATTATATCGAAATAGAAGAATTTGCCAAAGGCAACAAATATCAAGAATACGACGCTTTGTTAGAGGTAAATGAAAAGGTGCTTTCCAATAAGGTTGGTTTTGTTTTTTATCGAGAAGTTCCTTCTAGTGGCTTAGAGAAAAAAGTTCAATATCAGTTGGAAAGACGCTTAGAAGAGGTTTTAGTGAACAAATACAACACGATTGACTTAGCCGATTTCCGAAAAATAAAACAACCACTTACCCTAAGTTTTAGAAATGTTTATGACCCTCAGGATAAAGCAGCGGACAAAAGAGGATGGGTAGGAGTTATTTTTGGTGGACTTATTTTTGTATTTATTGCGCTTTACGGCATGACGGTTTTACGTTCAACTACTCGTGAAAAATCTTCGAGAATTGCAGAAGTGTTATTAGGTGCCGTTCAACCAATTCATTTAATGATAGGCAAAATATGGGGAATAGGAATGGCGGCCTTTTTTCAGTTTGCAATTTGGTCGATTATATTGTTGTCAGGACTTTCCTGGATGAGAGAAACTTATTTTCCAGATTATTTACAAGCGAATATAGAGAATGTTAATTCAGACCAACAATTGGATGAAGATGCTGTTTATCAGTATAATGAATTCGTAGATTTGGTATATGATCGCATTCAGTTTGGGCCAGTTCTGGGGGCATTTGTTGTGTTTTTTGTACTAGGTTTTTTGTTTTACTCCAGTTTGTTTTCTGCTTGCGGCGCCTCATTGGGTTCTGAAAGTGATGGACAACAATTTGTAATACCACTGTTATTGTTGCTCTGTTTCGGGGCTTACTCCGGTTATTATGTACTTCA
>JAHKAT010000222.1 GCA_018825925.1 Bacteroidota bacterium
TAGATTTAAGTCGATTTGAAAGAGGAACCTATATGGTTTCTATCAAAGCGAGCCAAGGCGAAACCCTTGCACGTATTGTGAAACAATAATAAAACAAAATAAAATGTAGAAATGCGGAGCAAGAAATTGTTCCGCATTTTTTTTGAAATTCATGAAAGAATAAAAGACTTGAAACAATTTTAAATATTCAGCGTACAAGAAAACATTAACACGATTAATTCTTCAAATTATTAAGAGCCTTTGATTTCAAAGGCTCTTTTTATTTTTTGCGCTCAGGGTTTTTTTTAATAAAACCTTCCCAATTGGAAACTCTAGACTTGTTGTTTTCTCCAATTCCTTTTGAATAATGATGGCACAATGCAGCAGCTAATCCGTCGGTTGCATCAAGGTATTTAGGGATTTCATCAAATTTTAAGATCGTTTGTAACATGGCTGCAACTTGTTCTTTGGAAGCAGCGCCGCTGCCAGTTATAGCTTGTTTGATTCTGCGAGGTGAATATTCTTCATAAGGAAGGTTCGATTTCAAAGCAGCAGCTATGGCAACTCCTTGTGCTCTTCCTAACTTCAACATTGATTGTACATTTTTACCGAAAAAAGGTGCTTCAATGGCCATTTCATCCGGTTTGTACTCGATTATCAAACCATCCAATCGATCAAAAATTCGCTTTAGTTTGTCATTTTGGGTCGGTAATTTGTCCAAATGAATGATTCCAAAGTTTAAAAGGCTTATTTTTTTTCCGTGAATATGAATTAAACCATAACCTAATAGAGTAGTTCCGGGGTCAATTCCAAGAATTATTTTATCTTCAATCATTCAAATGCATTCCTCGCTCAAAGCTATAAAAAAAGGTCGGATTATTGGTCCAGGATTAAAACTCACTGTTTTTATTCTACTATTTATTGTCCTAGTTTTTCAATTGCAAAACCGATCGATAGACCTTCAAGGTATGAAGCTGGTAAATCCAATTATCTTGTGTCTTTTGGCAATTTTTTCTTTCATTCAATGGTATTTTGAATATCTCAAATGGAATATGGTTTGTAATTATGGAGAGACGTTTCTTACTGCATCTGAAAAATTCAAAGCATTTTATCAAGGAATTATTTCCGGTTTTCTAATTCCAGGTGGACAGTTCAATTTTGTAGGAAGAATGATTTCGTTTACAAAAGAAGAGAATAGGAGAATTGTTCCTCTAACTTGGTATGCCAATGCATCTCAGTTTTTCCCATCCATTGTTTTTGGTGCAATTGCTTTTTTTATTTATCAGAATCAGATCATTGAGGGCTACGAATCTGAAACTCTATTTTTCATTTCAAAGCTTGCGTTCATTGTCTGTTTGACAAGTTGGATTCTGTTTTTATTTGCACCGTTTGAAAAATTGAACCTGTTACAAGGAAAACTGATGAGTGCTGAGAATATAGAATTCAATTTTCGAGTAAAGGTCAGTGGATTGAGTTTACTGCGGTACATTATTTTTGTTGGTCAATTTTCGACATTACTTTATGCCTTTGGTGAGAGAGTTTCATTAGAAACAATAGGAGGGATTATGATTGTTTATTTTTTCTTAACGATTTCGCCTAGCTTGATGTTTGGTAAACTGGTAATAAGGGAAGTTATCGCTATTTGGATTTTGGTTCCATTTGGAATTCCAGTTTCAATTATTCTAGCAACCACTTTTTTAATTTGGTTGTTCAATAATGTCGTACCTGTGATTTGGAGCGGTTTTAAAGCTTTTAGAACAAATGTTTAAGGAGTGGTTTATTGCATTGGTTTCAACCGCATTTTATGCTGGAATTACCTACTTTATTCATCGGAATTTCAAAAAATTAAGGAATCAACAAGTCATAAATTCGAATGGGATAAAAATTTCTGATCTCACGATCATTGTACCTTTTCGAAATGAAGAAAAGTGCATTTCACAATTAATAAATTGCTTTAACGAGATAGCAGAATTGCCACTTGTAGTGTTTATTGATGACCATTCAGAAGATGCTAGTCGCGAATTGATTCAAGAGAAATCAGATTTTAATTTCCAACTTATTCGCGCAGAAAAAACTGGAAAAAAGAATGCCCTAGTTGAGGCAATGACAAGGGTGGAAACTCCATTTGTTGTGACTCTAGATGCGGATGTTGTAGTGCCAAAAACTTATTTTGAAAGTATTTGTAGGCTAGAGCAAAAAGATATTTCAATATTACCGGTGGAAATGACATCTAAAAATTGGATTTCTTCATTTTATCGCTGGGAATATCAATTGCAACGCGTAGCTTGGGCAAGTTATGGTTTCGCGAAACAACCAATCACGGGCAGTGGTGCTAATTTATTGTTTCGAAAATCAGCGTATGAAGAAATAAACTCTTATAGAAATGATTGGCATTTAGCGAGTGGAGATGATCATTTTTTAATCCAAGAGGCCGTAAAACAAAAATATTCAGTCCAATTGGTAGAGCAAGCAGATTTAACGGTTAAAACTCCTGCACCTTCTACATTTTTTGAAGGTTTGAATCAACGTGCGCGCTGGCTTGGTAAAACTCAATTTCAACCGAATACGGGAGCAAATGGATTTGCTATTTTGCTATTGATTGGTCAAGTCTTGATTTATTCAAGTATAATTTTCCTCTTATTGCATCAATATTATTGGTTGGCTCTTGGTGTTTTGTTGGTGAAAACGGATTTAGATGGATGGATTACAACGTATAAATTCATGAACCAAGAAACGACTTTTAAAGTTTGGCTTTTTGAACTTTTTTATCCAATTTATTTGTTGTTTTTAATCGGATTTTTTCTTTTTGTAACTCCTGATTGGAAGGGTCGTAAAACAAAAAAGCCCTGACGAATCAAGGCTTTTTTAAAGATAGATCTATTTTCTTTAGAAAGGAAGATCATCATCTTCAGCAGAATCATTTGAAAAGTCAGCTGCAGAAGTTGTAGCTGGTGTTTCCATAGCTTGTGAAGGTGAAGTTGCCATTCCCATTTTTTCAATTCTCCAAGCCTCAAGTGTATTGAAGTATTTCACTTCACCTTGGGGACTAGTCCATTCTCTTCCTCTTAAATTAAAAGAAACTTCGATTTGATCGTTGGCTTGTAAACCATCTACCAAATTCGTTTTATCTTGCGTCAATTGAAACAAAATATCCTGTGGGTACATGCTTGAAGCATCTGTTAATACAAACTCTCTTTTTTTGAATTTGTCAGAAATTACTTCTTCATTCTTTACCAATTTTACGATTCCGTTGATTTTAAACATTGTATTGATTTTTAATTATTAAAAGAAAGCAAGGTTAACCAAGCTTCCTCTAATTTATTTTCGGTTAATAATAGTTTTGCTCTTTTGTGAAGTTCTAACTCTAAGGTACTTTGTTCGTCTTCAAACTCCAAGAATATATCGCTAAGCTCGATGAGTTTATATTCATTCACAGCTGTCTCATCCGGTAAAACCTCGATGCCCGCAAGTTTGCCTAGGTCGTTGGCTGAAAGAATCTCTGAGTTTTTAATATCACTTGGAACTTGATCGAAACCTATTCCACAATAGGTCACTGGTTTATTGATTTGAAACATTGAGTTTTTATCTGCTCTGCAATACCAAGCACCACCCATTCGGGCAACCAAATCTATTTTAAGCTGATCGATATTTCCCTGATCATCTAAAATTGCTTCGTTGATATGAATTTTAGTGACTTCACAAATCACCAAATTTCCAGCCCCTCCTTCGGTTCCTAATTCTTTTACTTCTAAAACTTTACATTCAAGTTGAACGGGCGCCTCTAAAACTCGCATTGGCCGAACTGTTTCGCTCTTTATTGGGGTAAAGCCAGCTTTGACAAACTCGTCCACTTCTGGGCCAAATGGAGAAGAGGACAAACTCATTTGTTCAACCATTGAGAAATTGACAATATTGACCACTACCTCTGCGATTTTTTTTACATTGTTGTAGGTGTCTTTCGTGGTATTCGTCCTTCCATTTCTCGCTGGTGAAAAGATTAATACAGGTGGATTAGCACTAAAAACATTGAAAAAAGAAAAAGGCGATAAATTATTTACCCCATTTTCGTCAATGGTAGAAGCAAAACAAATAGGCCGAGGGCCAATCGCACCGAGTAAATGGTGATGCAATTGAGGTACAGGTATGTCTTTTGGATTTATGGAGATAAATTTCATCTAGGCAAAGGTAAATTTTTTAGAAAGGAAAGAGGGTAGAAGTGAGAATCAAGTTTTGCACATTTGGTCTAAGTAATTCACTTTGTAGTTAAAAAATAAAGGTCTGGAGTTGCTGCAAACAATAAAAGTAATTTTAAACTGTTACCAAAATAAGAATCACAAGTTATTCATGAAAATTGAAATGATGACTGGAAAAATAATTGCTTTAGTAGTTTTACTTACCTCAACTTCTTTCTACCAAGCCCGTTCTATCAATGACGTTCTAACTCAAAAAGAAGAAAAAAAACAAGTCTACCGTTTGAATGAAGGCGTGGATGCTGTGCTGGTTATTGGAATGGGATTTGCAAATTTTGATCCGATCTCAACAACGGATAAAAACAAATTAAAAAAAGCTATAGTTTTTGAAGTTGAACTAGTTTATACGGACTTTCCAAAAGGGGCGGATTTGAGTGAATTGAACAAACAACGGATCTTGACGGCACTTACTCTTCGTAGTGATTTGGTGAAAAATGAATCGATTAAATGGCGATTAATCCGACAAATGTCATGTGAATCGGAAGCCGAGGCAAAGGTTTTATTTCATGGAATTGTGATTCATTATCGATCGGAACAGGGAGAAGAGGTTATGGAACGAGATTTTAATTTCCTTTCAGAAACACTTCCCGAGAAACCCACAGAAACGGACATCATTCGTTTGAGAAAGGAAACCAAAGACAGTACTATATATAAGGTTTTAGAACGAAAGGTAAATTGGAGTGGTATGACCGTTGTAGCGGATGTGACAGGAAGCATGACGCCTTATTACACTCAATTGGTCATTTGGTTTCAACTCAATTTAAATGATAAACGCATACAAAATGTAGTATTGTTTAATGATGGAAACGACAAGAAAACAGAGGATAAAAAAATAGGTTCAACAGGAGGGATTTATACATTAACCCCAAAAAATTATGATGAATTCAGAATTCAATTAATTGAAACAATGAAAAAAGGCTCTGGCGGCGATTCGCCTGAAAATGACTTTGAGGCCTTGATCCATGCAATTAAAGATTGTCCCAAATCAAAAGAAATAGTGTTGATTGCAGATAATTTGGCAGATGTAAAAGATTTTGAACTTCTTGAAAAAATTGATCGCCCCATTCATGTTATTTTGTGTGGTGTAAAATTCGGAGTCAATCCGCAATACATTGATTTAGCGATTAAAACAAAGGGATCGGTTCACACAATGACGCAAGATTTAGAAGACTTATACCTCCTTTCTGAAGGAAAAACATTCACAATTGAGAAGAAAATATTCAGGATTTTAGGTGGAAAAGCAGTGGAAGTCAAAAAAACGTAGTGAAAAATTAGAATTTCTTTCATCTTAATTTAAAAAATATATATCTTTGCACTCCGTTTCGGGATTATACAGCGGTATAATCGAAAGTGAAATGGTTTTTGGAAATTCCAAAAAAAGTTAGCGGATGTGGTGGAATTGGTAGACACGCTAGACTTAGGATCTAGTGCCGCGAGGTGTGCGGGTTCGAGTCCCTCCATCCGCACGAGAAAAATGAAATGGTATGAGTGTCCCTTGTACCATTTTTTGTTGCATATAATTCTAAAATCAAAAAAATGATCGTTACTCGTCACGACGTTGATTCGCTGAATGCGAAGCTAAAGGTGGAAGTCGCACCTGCAGATTATCAAGAAAAGGTTAAAAAATCGTTAGAAAAATACCGTAAAACGGCAAAAATTCCAGGATTCCGTCCAGGTCACGTGCCTATGGGTATCATCCAAAAACAATACGGAAATTCAGTATTGGCAGATGCGATTAACCATTTGGTAAATGATGCGTTGAGCAATTATATTACGGAAAGTAAAATAGAAATTCTTGGTCGACCGTTGCCTTCAGAAAAAGAGGGTATGAAAGGTAGTTTTGAAACTCCGGACAGTTTCGAATTTACTTTTGAAATCGGTTTGTCTCCAAAATTTGAAGTTCCATTAACGGAAAAAAGCAAATACGACTATATCAAAATTAAAATCGACAGTAAACTAGTTGATGAACAAATTGAGGATTTACGTCGTCGATATGGTAAAATGATGTCTGAAGCTAATGTTGCTGATAGAGACTTGGTTTTAGGTCAATTTGTTGAATTAAACGAAGATGCAAGCATCAAAGAAGGTGGTGTTATGCACACCTCTACAGTTTCTGTTGAATTTATAGAAGATTCGTCTACTAAAAAATCATTGCTTGGAAAAGCAGTGGGTGATCAGGTGATCTTGGATCCTCTAAAAGTTTCTCGAGGTGGAAAAGACACGGCAGCAATGTTGGGATTGAAAGAAGACCAGATGGAAACGATTTCAAATAAATTTCAATTCACAATCAACGAAATCAAAAGAATGGAGTTGGCTGAATTGAACCAAGAATTGTTTGACAAATTATACGGCGAAGGTGAAGTAAATAGCGAAGCTGAAATGCGTCAAAGAATTTCAAAGGATTTAGACGGAATGTTTAATAATGATTCAGATCGTTTACTAACAAAGAATGTTTATGACGATTTGTTGGAGAAAACGAAGATGGATTTGCCGAATGAGTTTTTGAAAAGATTTATTCGCGAAAACGCTGAGAAGCCAATAACGGCTGAGGAGGTTGAACAACAGTATGATTCATTTAAAAAAGGAATGAAATGGCAGTTGATTCAAGGGCAAATTATTAAAAAGAACAATATTCAAATTGAGTACAAAGACTTAGTGGAATTCACAAAAAGTTTGTTGGTAAGCAATTACGCTCAATACGGTATTCCTGCTCCAGAAGACAAAGAATTGACAGAATCAGCTTTAACTGTTTTGAAAAACAGAGAAGAGTCGGATCGCGTTTATGAAATGATGTTGGAACAACGTATGAACCAATACATTAAGTCGACAGTGAAATTGAAAGAAAAGGAAGTAAGTTATGATGAATTCGTTAAATTGGCGAATCAGAATTAATTTGAATCAATAGAATGTTAAGAA
>JAHKAT010000223.1 GCA_018825925.1 Bacteroidota bacterium
GGGTTTTATATCGTTTTAATATTCACTCTCGCTTGGCATTAAGAGCAAATATAGTAGCAGGATCATTTACAGCAACAGATGAAAACTCTCGCTTTGAGGTGATTAAAAATCGAAATTTATCAGTTGAGACTTCAGTTTATGAGGCAGCGGGTGGTTTAGAGTTTAATTATTGGCCCTACCAAATCGGTCACAAAAAATACAAGGCTACAGCGTACTTTCTCGTGGAAATGGGAATGTTTTATTTTAATCCAAAAACGGAATATAACGGAGAAATGATTGAACTTCAACCTCTTGGAACTGAAGGTCAAGGAACTACATTGAATGACAAAAACCGCTATTCTCGGTTGACTTTTGCAATGCCTGTTGGTTTAGGCTTTAGATTTTCACTTGGCAAACGATTTTGTTTGAATCTGGAATATGGAATTCGTAAAACGTTTACGGACTATTTGGATGATGTAGGACAAAATTATTATGTCAACCCAACAGAACTTGCACAACAAAACGGACCGATTTCTGGAGCTTTGTCGAATAGAAGTTTGGATCAAAGTAGAAATGGTAGGCGAGGCAATTCAACAACCAAAGACTGGTATGCTTTTGCGGGCTTTATGCTAACCTTTAAAATGGGGAACCCCAACAAATGCTTTTTTGAACCCTATTAACCTTTTTGTTTTTTTTTCGTAAAAGTTAAAACAGCCCTATTTTTGCTGGTTCATTTTAAATTTTTTTCACTGATGAGACTAATCCTTTGTCTGTTTGTAATGAGCACTTTTTACACTTGTCAAAAAAGTAAATGGAATCGTAAGTTTGAGGTACGTTCTGGAAAATATAAATTAACACGATACGAGGTGGATGGCAAAGATCAAACTTCTTTGATTCAATCTTTTTTAATAGATTTTAAAAACCAAGAACCAGGTGTAGGCATAATTACAGAGTTGATAACGAATGCAGAATACAGCAAGGGATATAATTCGTGCTTCAACATTGAAGGTTCGGCTAAAATCCCTGAAACAGCTTCAGTTAGCGGCATGCCGATGTACATTTCTTTTACAAACAACACCAAAATAGAAAAAGCGGTAGGGTTTATTGAGGTTGTGAATTCAACCTATGGATGTACAAGAACTATCCGCCCTATTGTTTTGTCTAGAACACAGTTTATTTTTGAATTCCCTTTCAACCTGCAGACCAATAAGTCGGATACGAATCAAGTAGTAAAAGAAAAATACTTTTTTGAAAAACTGTATTAAAAAAAAGCGACCGTAGTCGCTTTAAATTAATGATTATGTCCGTCGTGTTCGTTGTGTTCAACTGGCGGTTGACAATCAACCATTTCAATGTCAAACACCAAATCACTGTAGGGTGGAATTGCTCCTGGTCGGCCAGCAGGACCATAGGCCTGGAAATAAGGAATGAAAACTTTAACTTTTCCTCCTTTACCTATTAATCCCATTCCTTCTTCAAAACCAGCGATCATTCTTTGCTGTTTATATGCAAATGACATTGGTTGTCCTCTGTTGTATGAGGCATCAAATTCTTTTTCAGAAGTTCTAAATGTTCCTCTATAATGAACAGTCAGTTGATCTCCTTCTGACGCTTTTTTAGCTTCACCTGCATTTTCTATAATATAGACCAATCCACTTTCAGATTGTTTCGCATTGGGATATTTTTTCTTTACTTCTTCAAACATATACTTCGTAAAGTCTTCCTCGCTTAAGTCCTTGATTTGATTATAATAAACTTGAAGTTTCGCTTCTTCAGCTAGGCGAATCGCTTCTTTTTCATCATCTATTTTCTTAATAACAGCGTGCGTTGTATTGAAAGCCTTTGAAGCATCCCATTTTTTAGCCTCTTTTCCAATTCGCAGAATTTTTACAACTTGCATAACATCATCTTGAGCAATAGCATCAACAACTTCTTGACCTTTAATTACTTTTCCAAAAACGGTATGCTTACCATCCAAGTGTGGAGTGGCTTTATGAGTAATAAAGAATTGACTTCCATTGGTCGCAGGTCCAGCATTTGCCATAGATAAGATTCCAGGCCCATCGTGCTTTAATGAAGGTACTATTTCGTCATAAAAACGATACTGTGGTCCTCCTGACCCATTGCCTGAAGGATCACCTCCTTGAATCATGAAATCCTTAATTACTCGATGAAATTTTAAACCATTGTAGAAAGGCGTGGTTTGTTTAATAGAATCGAAAACGACCAACTTTCCTTCTGCTAAGCCAACAAAATTGGCAACAGTCATAGGTGTTAATTCATAAAATAATTCTATTAAAATAACACCTTTTACAGTAGTTATTTCTGCATAAATTCCGGGGTTAAGCTCCGCTGTTTGATCTTCTTTGGCATTTAAAAAGCTGCTAAACCCAATAGCCAATAAACATAAAATACTCTTCAGTTTCATTCGTTCTTATTTAATTTAAAAATGCATGTTGCTAAAATCGTGCCCGATTAATTTCTTTTGTCAATTCCCCACATCATTTTGTTGCGAATAGTATCCAAGAAATTGTTGTCCTCAAATTTAAGAACTTGTATCATAAATTCGGCTTTATGTGCCAGTACTTTTTCACCTTGACGTAAACTTTTTGATTCGCCATCTAAAGAAATTAAATATCGTCGTTCTCTTCCTTCTACACTTAATTGGATAGGAAAATGATCAGGTACCACAATCGGACGGACATTTAAATTATGAGGCGCAATAGGTGTTAAAATATGAACTTGGCAACCAGGAGTTACAATCGGACCGCCGCAACTTAAGCTGTAAGCCGTTGATCCTGTTGGTGTTGAAACAATTAACCCGTCGGCCCAATAGGAATTTAGATAAAGTTCGCCAATACTAGCATGCACGGTGACCATAGAGGCAGTATCTTTTTTGTGAATGGTAATTTCATTCAAAGCAAAGTTATTTTCACCGAATTGATTGTCTTCTGTTTCTAAGCGCAAAAGCGACCGTTGTTGATATATAAATTCTTTATTATGAACATCATCCAGGGCTTTTGCCATTTGATCGAAAGATATATTGGCTAAGAATCCAAGGCGACCTGAATTAATACCAAGAATTGGAACATTCGAATCTCTAATATATTTTACAGTTTCAATAAAGGTTCCATCTCCACCAAAACTTATTGCTAAATCGATACCTGATTTAAAGTCACTATAACTATTAAAGGTTGGAATATTTTCAGCGATACCAACTTTTCGTTTGAGTTGATGTTTTAACTCTTCATTTAGAACGATACCCCAACCTAAATTTCTAATGATGGACATTAGTTCCAAAAAATGAGTGGTATTTTCCTTATTTAGTTTTCGAGCGTGTATGGCGACTATTCTCATTAAAATTTTAAATAATTCATCAATGCATCAAATCGAAATTGAACATCATCATCAAATTGTCCTTTCTGATAGCTTGCCTTGATGGTGTAATCGTAACGTTCAAACGTTCGAATAATTCTGTCCAATTCTAGTTCGTTAATTTTTAATGTTACCTCCACTCGGGTCGAATCGGGTGAAGAAAGCAAGAATGAGCTTAGAATTTTTGCGCCATTGCTTTCAACAATCTGACCTATTTGAGCCATAGAATAATCCAAGGTATTCACTTCTAAAACCAAAATACCACCAACTTCCTTAATACTTCCAGTATTCGCAATCACGCACATTAAGTGGTGAACATCCGTGCAACCTAGATATTTTTCGTTTTGATCTAAAATCGGTAAAACAGTGACTTTGTGCTCTGAAATTTTTGAAAGTACCTCATATACGTGCGCTCCTGCAAAAACATATGGTCGCGGTAAATGATCAAAAAGTTTATCCAGCGATTGAGTCAGGTCTTGTCGGTCCAAAATAAGTGTTTCAGATACCGTTCCGACGTAATTTCCATTTTTGATTACAGGCAGGTGAGATACCTTGCACTCTTCCATCCATGCAAGGGCTTTTTCACCATTATCTGTGTGTAAAAGAGGTGGAATTTCCTCCGTTATTAGTTCTTCGGCTGTCATTATAAGACCAAAGTAGTAATTTCCTAACGAAGTTTTTACCTTTGAATTCTAAAAAGGTGGGTACATGGCTAAATTGAGTGTTAATATTAACAAAATTGCAACTTTACGAAACGCAAGAGGCGGCGAAATGCCTAATGTTTTGCAATTTGCTTTGGATTGTGAACGATTTGGTGCAGAAGGTATAACGGTGCATCCAAGACCCGATGAAAGACATATTACGACCAAAGACGTGTATGATTTAGCGACGAGCATTTCAACAGAATTTAATATAGAAGGATATCCGGATGCTCGATACATGCAGTTTATTAGAGAGTTGCGACCTGCTCAAGCCACTTTGGTGCCCGATCCTCCAAATGTTATTACTTCTAACGCAGGTTGGGATACTGATTCAAATGCCTCTTTTTTAAAAGATATTATTGAGGAAATCAACAGTTATGGCGTTCGCACCTCATTATTTATGGCTACGGATACAAGCTTGATAGAAAAAGCCGCAGCAATTGGATCGAATAGAATAGAATTGTATACCGGACCCTATGCGGAAAATCCCGAAGATTTAATCCAAGAATACGTTCTGGCGGCAAATGTTGCCAAAGAGTGTGGGTTAGGCTTAAATGCGGGACACGACTTAAGCTTGGAAAATTTGAAATTTTTTAAACAGAATATTCCTCAATTGGCAGAAGTATCTATCGGTCACGCCTTGATTTCTGACGCTTTATATCTGGGAATCGAAAACACGATTCAGCTTTACAAGCGTTGTTTGTTATAGGTCATTTCGAAACAATCAATCGCGCATCAATTGGTGGAAGTTGGAACTTATTCTATTGCTGAGTTTGCTTAATTATTTTTATTTCCAAGGTGGGTTGCTCATAACTTTTCGAATTGGGTGGTTTGTTAGCTTAAAATCAGTTATATCTTTGATTTAATTCGTTTTTATATGAAAAATATTGGGATTTTCTGTGGTGGGTTTTCGTCTGAGTTTGATATATCTATCAAGAGCGCAAACACCATTTTGGCGTCATTACCTCAAAAGTACAATGCGTTTTTAATTATAGTTAAAAGAGGAGATTGGCGCGTTCAGTTGGATGGAGAATCTCTTCCTTTGGATTTAAATGATCTAAGTTTTGAGACTAAAACAGGAAAAGAAAAGGTAGAGGTTGGGTTGGTTTATATTCATGGAAATCCTGGTGAAAATGGTAAGATTCAGGCCTTTTTGGAGATGAAAAACATCCCTTGTATTAATTCAGGCGCCTTGGCCTCTGAGTTAAGCTTCGACAAGTGGTTTTGTAATCAATTTATTAGAGGGTTTGATATTAATGTAGCCAAATCATTGCTTTTTAGAAAAGGTGATTTATGGAATTCTGATCAAATTGTAAATGAACTAGGCTTACCACTTTTTGTGAAGCCTTCCGACTCTGGTTCTAGCTTTGGTATTTCAAAAGTGAATGTAATCGGAGAACTTCCAAACGCAATGAATAAGGCTTTTGCGGAAGGAGAAACGGTGGTTTTGGAATCATTTTTAAATGGAACAGAATTAACTTGTGGTGTTTACAGGAGCGTAAATGGCGAACATGCCCTGCCGATCACAGAAATAGTGGCGGAGTCTGATTTTTTCGATTATGATGCCAAGTATCTTGGAAAATCACAAGAAATTACACCTGCTAGAATAGGGAAGCGAGAGACTGAGTTGGTACAAGCTACAGCAATAAAAATTTACCAATTACTTCGACTTCGATCCATTGCTAGAATCGATTTTATGTTAGTGGAAGGAATTCCTTTCGTTATTGAAGTGAACACTACGCCCGGTTTTTCAGAAGCGTCTATAGTCCCGAAAATGCTGGGTGTTGAAGGGAAGTCATTAAAAGATTTTTGGAGTGAAATTCTTGAAGTAGAAATGCCTACGGAATCTTAACCATAGCCACCATTAATTTTTCAATTTCATTAACAGTTGTTGAACTACTGCAATTGAAGTTATTAATTATGATAGCAAACCCAAGTTTTTTTCCTGTTAAGGTTTCTGCATAGCCAGCGTAAGATTTAATACGACTCATTGTTCCGCTTTTTGCAAAAATTCTACCTTGTGCTGGGGTGTTTTTACAAAGACTTGAAATAGTACCAGTCTGTCCAGCAATGGGCAATGATGCCTTGAAATTAGCATAGTTTATACTTTTAGACATTTGAGCAAGTAATTCGCAAAAATGTGCTGCTGCAACAGCATTCGATCTGGACAAACCGCTACCGTCCTTTAAGTAAAGCCCTTTGGTGTCTATTTTGCTTTGCCAGAATTTATATAATTGATTGAGACCTTCGTCGGTGCTTCCTTTGTTTGATTGGGCGAAACCGGTTAAACACAAAAGTTGTTCTGCAAATAAATTAACGGATTTATGGTTGGTTAAAAGAGCAATTTCATCAACGGTTTTGCCAATATTTGTATAAATTAACTGCAACTTGGAATAGTCCGGTAAATCATTCATTAAAGCTGTTCTTTTTCGTACGTTATCATATCCATTTTCAATCAAAATGTTATGCGATTGTAGTTTTTTGTAAAACTCAATAGCCAATTGTAATTCAGGATCGGGTATACTACCTTTGACCATAAAACCTCGTCGATTGATTGGTAATCGTCCAGTTCCTAATCGGTCGTAACTATAGGGTGCACCAAAAATATAGCTGTTATCACCCGAGACATTAGCAGAAACTATGTTGTTTAAAAAAAGTAGTGAATCAAGAGCAGGAATTGTTTTTGTAAGCACCGTCTTTTCACCAGAACCATATGTATCGAAGTAATAATTAAGCTGATTGTCATAAATACAAATGCCGGATGGTCCTGCACCATAATAATTGCCGAGGTCACCCCATGTCCAATCCTCTGGAGCTCCTAAATAACCAAAAGCAGAAGCGTCAGAAATAATTTGTCCTTGGACGCTTTGTATACCTAGTTTAGAGATTTCTTTCACCCAAACATCCAAAAATCCTGATTCAATATTCTCATAAAAATATTTACTTCCTAAGGTCGGGTCACCTTCTCCTTTGACAATAATGTTGCCTCTCAAAACGCCATTTTCTATAGGTCCATCTAAGTATATTTTTGTCGCAGGCCGATAGCTTGAACCCAGAATCTCATAGGCCGTTGCAGTGGAAAAAAGTTTTACAGTAGAGGCAGGAGGAATTGCTGTTTTAGCATTGTGTTCACCTAAAATTTCCCCAGAGCTAAGGTCGATTACTTGAATTGAAATACTGGAGTTTGTGAACGAGGAAAAATTAACGAATTGATTTACGGCAGATTGAAAATCTGTTTGAGCTCCAATAAAAATATTGATAAAAAGAAAGAGAATAAAAGTAAGAGTTCGTAACATGGGATTAAAGATACAATTCTTGTGCCTTTATTTTTTTTGAAGACGATGAACTGATTCACGCTCTGTTGTTAGCAATGCCTAAAGATTTTTATTTATCTAAATAAATGTATATTCGTGTGGTCGTTTATCGCTTATGCCAAAAGTACTTCGAATTATAAACCGGTTCAATTTGGGTGGACCCACCTATAATGTTTCTTATTTATCAAGATACATGGCTAATGGTTATGAAACTTTATTAATAGGAGGTGTGCCTGATAGCGATGAAGCAGATTCGACTCATATTTTTAGTGAAATGGGCTTGTCTCCCATGATCTTGGAAGATTTAAAAAGAAATCCACATATTAAGGATGATGTACGGGCTTATGTTCAAATTAAGAAGATAATTCAAGAATTTAAGCCAGACATAGTTCATACACATGCTTCAAAAGCAGGAGCCTTAGGTCGTTTGGCCGCAATAAAACTAAAAGTTCCTATTATCGTACATACCTATCACGGACATGTTTTTAGTGGTTACTTCAGTAAGTTTAAAACTTTTGTTTATAAAACGATAGAGCAATATTTAGCCAGAAAATCTACTGGAATTGTGGTGATTTCGCCAGAGCAATTGATAGATTTAAGTGAGCGTCATCATATTTGTGAAAAACAAAAAATGCGAATGATTCCACTAGGATTTGATTTGGATAGATTTCAAGAAAACCATGCTGAAAAGAGAAAATTTACAAGAGAAAAGTATTCGATCGCTGATGATGAAGTGGCGGTAGCGATCATAGGTAGGTTGGTTCCTATTAAAAACCACCCTTTGTTCATTCAAGCTTTAAACCAAATTGACGGAAAGACGAAAATAAAAATCAAAGCCTTTATCGTAGGAGGAGGATCGGACAAAGATGAGTTGATTGATTTTTCTGAAGATTTAGTGGAATCGAAAAACATTGATTTAATTTTTACCTCTTGGGTAAAAGAGATTGATGTGTTCAATGCGGGTATGGATATTATTTGTCTGACATCTTTAAATGAAGGCACTCCAGTTAGTTTAATTGAAGCACAAGCTTCTGGTGTAGCCGTTTTATCGACCGATGTAGGAGGCGTTCGCCATGTAGTGGAAGATGGGCAAACAGGAATACTCGTCCCTTCGAATGATGTTGATGCTTTTGCAGAAAAACTATTACTTTTAGTTGAAAACAAAGAAAAGCGAAAATTTTTGTCACAAAATGGTTGGAACTCCGTAAA
>JAHKAT010000224.1 GCA_018825925.1 Bacteroidota bacterium
GTGGTGGAGCTATTCCAAGCTCTGATGGTGTGGTACTTTCCATGAGGAAATTCGATAAAATCATTCATATCGATGAGAAAAATGGGCAGGTCATAACAGAACCAGGCGTAATCACCGAAGTTCTCCAAAATACCGTTCGAGAAAAAAACTTGTTTTACCCTCCCGACCCCGCCAGTAAAGGAAGCTGTTTTATTGGCGGAAATGTTTCTGAAAATAGCGGTGGACCGAAAGCGGTGAAATATGGCGTAACAAAAGATTACGTCCTCAATTTAGAATTAGTGCTGCCGAATGGAGAAATCATTTGGACAGGTGCAAACGTTTTAAAAAATGCAACGGGATACAATCTCACCCAGCTGGTCATAGGTAGTGAAGGAACACTAGGCGTGATTACTAAAATAGTTTTACGTTTAATTCCGCATCCTACTCAAAACTTGTTGATGTTGGTGCCTTTTCATAGCTCTGAGGAAGCTTGTAAGGCAGTCGCTGCTATTTTTCAAGCAGGAATAACCCCGAGCGGCATGGAATTCATGGAGCGCGACGCCTTGGTGTACACGCAAAAATTCACTAAAGACTTTACAATTCAGGTGAAAGACGAACATGCGGCTCATTTATTAATTGAAGTAGACGGGTTTAACCTCGATATTTTAATGAATGACTGCGAAAAAATAATGTCTGTTCTCGAAACATTTTCAACCGATGAAATTCTTTTTGCTGAAACGGAGGCTCAAAAAAACAGCCTTTGGAGTTTGCGTCGAAAAGTTGGTGAAGCAGTGAAATCACAATCCATTTATAAAGAAGAAGATACCGTTGTTCCTCGTTATGAATTACCCAATCTCCTTCGACTGGTAAAGGAATTAGGAGTTAAATATGGCTTTCAATCCATTTGCTATGGTCATGCTGGCGATGGAAATTTGCACGTGAATATTCTCAGAGGCTCAATGACAGATGAACAATGGAATAAGGGTTTGACCATAGCCATACGCGAATTATTTGAAGGCGTTGTTAGATTGGGTGGAACACTTTCTGGAGAGCATGGAATAGGCCTGGTACAAAAAAGTTACATGGACATAGCCTTCCCTCCCATTTCCTTAGAAATAATGCGTGGAATTAAAAAAGTTTTTGATCCGAAAGGAATAATGAATCCAGGGAAGATTTTTGATTAAATATTCGTCGCTAATTTTTCTCCAAATTCTTCAAATTGAATACCATCAAAATTACCGCTTGACATCATCAGTAAAACAGAATTGTTCCAGTTTTGGTTTTTTAGTTGATTTTGCAGTTCACTAGAGTTTTTAATTATTTGAACTTTCGGTCCAAAAGCTTCTTGAACCATAGCTAGGTCAAGCTTTGGTAATTTTTTGTGCGCCACAACATCGTCGTTGTAATAAACGAAAGCCATGTCTGCTTTGTCCATACTGTTTTTATATTGTGGCAAAAAAACTGCATTTAATGAAGAAAACGTATGCAATTCCATGCATGCCACCACGGTTCGCTCTTTATATTGTTCTTTTACAGCACTTGTAGTTGCTTTTAATTTAGACGGTGAATGTGCAAAATCTTTGAACATCACAAAATTCTTTTTTTCAACTACCTTTTGTAACCGTTTTCCAGCCCCTGTAAACCCAGAACAAGCACCTAAAAAATGATCGTTTGAAATTCCAACAGTTGCCGCCAAATGCATCGCACCTATTAGATTTTGTAAATTATGTTCACCAAAAATTTGTAGTGGGTATTTTTTACCTTCCCAAAAAAGAATAGTACCATTTGTAGTGACTTGATATTCTGGTACTTGATATGCGATTAAATTTAGATCATGCTTGTATTTTTCCGCAACTTTTTTTACTTCCAAATCATTCGATGCATAAACAAGGGTTCCTCCTTTTTCAATTTTTTGACAGAAAACATCAAATTGCTCGACATAATTCTCAAAACTTGGAAAAACATTGATGTGGTCCCAAGCTATCCCTGAAATTAAAGCATGCGTAGGATGGTACAAATGAAATTTTGGTCGCAAATCTGTTGGAGAACTTAAATATTCATCCCCTTCTAAGACCGTTATTTTTGAATCCTCTGTCATTCGAACCATGCAATCAAATCCTTCCAATTGAGATCCAACCATATAATCTACAACATGCCCAAGTTGGTGAAATGCGTGTAAAATCATAGAGGTAATAGTCGTTTTTCCATGACTTCCACCAATAACCAACCGAACTTTATCCTTGCTTTGTTCGTAAATATATTCGGGGTAAGAGTAAATTGGCAAACCCAAATTTTGAGCTTTTATAAGTTCTGGATTGTCAATGCGAGCATGCATTCCTACAATCACAGCGTCTAAATCTTTAGTGACTTTCTCCGCGTTCCAACCCATTAAACCAGGTAGTATTCCCTCCTTGTTCAAACGCGTTTTAGAAGGTTCAAAAATTTCATCATCAGAACCAGAAATTTGATATCCCTTACGTTTTAAAGCGATTGCTAAATTGTGCATTGCACTTCCACCTATGGCAATAAAATGTACTCTCATTCCTTTATAGTTCTTTTGTTTAGCCAGCCATTTAAATCATATAAAACCGGTATTATGAAAAACAACGAGCCTATGTCCAAAGCCCAATGAAAAAAATTTTCATTAGAAGAGCTCGCAAATTTACCACTACATAAAATCAAGGTTAATCCGATATAGTACAACCAATCCAATCGATTGGTACTTTTAAAAATTAATCTTTTAATAAAATGAAGTACGATATAGGACATCACCAAAACCATCAGATATAAAGAGATTTGTTTGATGGCAGAAAACTGTTCTGTTTTCCAATAA
>JAHKAT010000225.1 GCA_018825925.1 Bacteroidota bacterium
CCCAGTCACTCCATACCAATGCCTTGGATGAAGCCATCGCTTTACCCACCGATTTTTCTGCACGCATCGCTCGAAACACCCAAATATTTCTCCAAAAAGAAACAGGAATTACAGATTCTATTGATGTTTACGGTGGCAGCCATTATATCGAAAAATTAACAGAAGAACTTTACGAGCAAGCATGGAAATTAATCCAAGAAGTTGAAGAACTTGGAGGTATGGCGAAAGCGATCGAAACAGGGGTTCCAAAAATGCGAATTGAAGAAGCTGCTGCTAGAAAGCAAGCCAGAATCGACTCGAATCAAGATATAATTGTCGGTGTAAACCGCTATCAACTTGAGAAAGAAAGCGAAATGGATATTCTTGAGGTGGACAACGCTAAAGTTCGACTTTCACAGATAGACCGTTTGTCAAAAATGAAAGCCGATCGCGATAAAAGTAAAGTTGAAAATTCGCTTGAAAAACTTGCTGATGCAGCGAAAGAAGGCAATGGAAATTTACTTGAACTTACCGTAGAATGTGCTAGAAATAGGGCTAGTTTAGGTGAAATAACAGATGCAATGGAACGAACTTTTGGAAGGTACCAAGCTACGATTCGTTCAATTTCAGGAATTTATTCTGCTGAAGCTATGAAAGATAAAGATTTTGAAAAAGCCCTACAACTTGCGAATGACTTTTCTGAATTAGAGGGTCGTAGACCAAGAATTATGGTGGCAAAAATGGGACAAGACGGTCATGACCGCGGTGCAAAAGTAATCGCTACCTCCTTCGCTGATATAGGTTTTGATGTAGACATAGGGCCTTTATTTCAAACGCCACAAGAAGCTGCCAAACAAGCAATTGAGAACGACGTTCATATACTTGGCGTTTCTAGCCTAGCGGCGGGTCATAAAACCTTAGTTCCACAAGTGATAGAAGAGTTAAAAAAACAAAATCGAGAAGATATAATGGTGATAGCCGGTGGAGTTATTCCAAAACAAGATTATGACTTTTTATATGAAGCTGGTGTTTTTGGTGTTTTTGGTCCTGGGACTAAAATTTCAAAAGCGGCCATAGAAATATTAGAGTTACTAATAGAGAGTACTAAAGATTAATGAACATTCAGGTTTATTCCTTAATTTCATGAATTGACTAACTCCTTGTTGTTTTCGGCATGATACTTGAGTTATAAATCAAAAAAAAAAGAATATTTATGAAACTTTCAATCCTTTTTGTAATCTGTTTAATTGGCTTACCTGTATTTTCACAATCTCCTGATTATTCAGATTTAGTGATGCTATATGCTGATGGTAGTTACGAAAAACTTATCGGTAAAGCAGAAAAATACACGACTAAAGACGACACAAAAAAAGATCCAAATCCATATATTTTCATGGCGAAAGGGTATTATAAAATTTCAGTTTCAGGTGAAGCTGGAGAGGATTTTAAAAATGCCTTTAAAGATGCCCTCGGTGCTTTTGGTAAAGCCAGAAAATATGACACCGATGGAGAAGCAACAGCCAAACACGCCGATTTCATCAATGAATTTACTTTAAGTGCCGCAGAACGAATCATTAACGACGTTGGTGCTGAAGATTTCAAAAAAGCGTACAGTTGGAATGTAAAATACAACAAAGTAGCCAAGGATTTGGGAGGGACTCTATTCATGGAAGGGGCCTGTAAATATAGAAACGCCGACAAAAGTGGCGCCAACAATTCATGGAAAGAAGCGGAAGTCGCTATGGAAAATGTAAGCAGTCTTGAAGATTGGTGGGAAGCTGATAAAAAATTATTGCGTGTTGGGCTTATAGAAACAGCACGTGTTTATATTGATAGTCGCCAAGTTGAAAAAGCCCGTACTTTATTAGATAAATACAAACCGCTTTTTACAGGAAATAACGATTTTGAAGCTGATTATCAAGAAATAATGAACTAATTAATCGTTGTTTAAACGATTTGAAAGAGGGAATAATTTTCCCTCTTTTTTTATATCCTTTTAATAGGTTTGATCTATAACACGTTCAATAAGCATTTGGTGAATTCGCTTATTGCATTCTTTTTGATTGAGCATATAAAACTTCAATTCTTCTGAAGTAAAAAGACCAATGACGCAACCAATAAGTGAATATTTTATACTAGGTTGACCCAGGTGTGAACCAATGGCTTTCTCATAGCTTTGTCGGGAAGAATCTTTTGGAATGCGCTTATAATTGGGCGAAGTGGTGGTTAATTGTACAATTAAATCATTTTGATATTTTAAAACCGGACGAATTGTTTGGTTTTGAAATTTTTCAAGCTCTGAAATAATTAATTCATCGTTCGTAAACACCAATGGACGTATTTCCAAAAGTTCATTGGATACTCTTAAATCGTTCTTTTCCATAAAAAAATATAAAAAACCCATGCAGGGGGATCTCTGAAAGCTTCAGAAAACACGTTTAGGATTGCTGAATCCCTTTGTAATCCGCTGTTAGGAAAATCCTAGCTCATACTGAGTGCGGCCCGCCATTGGAATCCTAAGTCTCACCTTAAGGTCAAAATTGTTAAGCTTCAAAATAACTGCATGGGCGTCTATTTCTAGACTTCAATTAAAATCACCCGTAGTGATTAATTGATATTCAAAAGTCGTGAAAATCTAGGATAAATTCAAGGGAAAACCTGTTAAAATGCTGTAAAGTTTATTTTCGTTTTTATCTTTGTTCATGCTTTTTTTAATCAAGAAACTTCTTTATAAAATACTGCCACAGAAGTGGTATTTAAAAATATTACATCATTCTTTTTACTTCCTTTATAATTTGGGGTTTCTTAAAAACAAAGAGGCATTCAAATATCATTATGCAGTAAAAAAGTTAATTAAGCCAACGGATTGTGTGGTTGATATTGGTGCAAACCTCGGATATTTTGCCAAAACATTTGCTCGTTTGACGCCTAAAGGACATCTTACATGCATAGAGCCCATACCTCCATTTTATGAAGTACTAAAAAGAAATTTGAAAAAATTTGAGCATGTAACACTTTTTCATACCGCTTTGGGAGATGAAAACGGCACGATAAAAATGGTATTGCCAAAAAGTAATGGCATGATTCGTACTGGTTTGCCTCATATTCCCGCTGCCAATGAAGATATCACTGGATTAGAGTCCATTTCAGTAATGCTAACGAAGACTTCAGAATTATTTTCTAAAATAACGCCTGTAGATTATATAAAGTGCGATGTTGAAGGTTATGAATGGACCGTTTTTCAGCAGTTAGAAACGATCTTAAAGAAACACTTTCCAACTATTCAAATAGAAATAGCTGAAGAAAATATTGAAGTGATGCACTCTTTTTTCACCCAAATGGGTTACGAACAATACGGTATTGTTGATTTTCAAATCGTGAGAGATGAATTACCCCAAAATGAAAAGGGTGACTTTTTATTCGTTCACCCTTCTCGTAAAAGTCATTTGAGTTTATAGATTCTCAATCGCCTTGATTTTTTCTTGTACCTTTTTTTCTTCGCCTTTTAGCGACTCTACATTTTTCGTTTGCTCAACAATCGTGCTGTTTAACTCGATTACTTGTTTTTTCAGAGCTACGCCTTCTTTTTTAGCACTTTCAATTTCATTAGATTGAGATGTGATGTCCTTTTCTAAATTTTTTATTTTCTTTTGGTAGGACAATATTTTCGATTCAGATTTATTGATTTGCTTTTCAGACTTCCTCATTTTCTTCTCGGTCGATGCTTTTTCCTTGTTTACTTTAACCAGCGCTTTGTTCCCTTTGGATGCTTTTTTTCTTGCCTCAGAAAGCTCGTCAGAATAAACCTCTTTGTAATAGGATTTACCAAACGCTTTCAAGGATTGCTCCATTTTAGCATACAACGAACTGTGCACCGATTTAG
>JAHKAT010000226.1 GCA_018825925.1 Bacteroidota bacterium
GTACCATGATCACCCATCATCACCAGAATATTCTTGTAGGTAGATAATTCTGCATCGAAGGATATCGGCAAAGGTGCCATCCATTCTTTTTCAATTTCGGAGAGCGAATCAAGTGCTTCAAAACCTTTTTTATAGACCTTATTCGCATACCTTCTTGGAATATTGGTGGCCACGAAAGTAAGTTGTTTTTCTTTCGCAAAATCGACCAAAGGCGCATAATCTGTTTTATAATTCGGCCACAATCTCGCCATTGAATCCAGCTCTTTATGGTTGATTTTTAAATTTAAGTAATCATTCAAAGGCCTCTGATTATCGGCTTCAAACATCTCCGCCCCCAAAATTATGGGTTTTGAACTGTACAGGTCTGAAGTCACCTCGTACTGCAGCCAATGAGAAATTGGATTGTTGTGGAGTTCTCCAAAAAGTACTATGTCCTCTTGCGCAAGCGATTGGATCATTTTTTCATACGTCACCTTTTTACCTTTCGCATTATAAATGACATAGGCCGTCTTCTGGCTAAATACAGTATGTGCCATAAAAAGAAGGGTAAAGAGAATTCCTATTGATTTCATACTTTCAATTTAACAATGCAAGTTATCAAAATATAGTTTGAAACTTCTTTATGATACGACCGTCCGAATCAGCCATCCTGGTCTAAAACGATCCCAAAACGGTTTGTTTTTTTATTGTAAACCGTAAGGATTTTGTGGAATTAAGATGCAATATCAAAGGCCTACAGCTTTGTTGTTTAGCAGTTCTTTCGTTTACTCTGGAAAATAATTTTTTTGATTCTTATTGATTAAATTCTTCAAATTCTCCATGTTGATATCCTCCTGATTTTTCATTGAAGAGGTCATAAAGGCCAAAATAGACCTGGCAAAGAGGCCATTTCCTTTTGTTTTAGATTTCGTCTGTATATGCGTTTTATCACCTTTTTCTGTGAAAATCATTTCATAATCCATATTCATAAAATCCATGGTGAAAGACATGGCTATGTATTCGTGTTTCTTTCTTGCGGTAATGGTTTCTTGCATCATCATTTCCTCACCATTCTGGTCCATGTAAATGTTTGTAACAGCACCGACGGTGTTTACCTTACCGGTTTTCAAATCCATACGTTTGATTTCTTTCAGCCATTCCGTAACTCTCGACTGGTCGGAAACTATAGCCCAAACCTCTTCTATTGGTTTTTCAACAGTTATTTCACTTTCATAGGTCACTTCTGGTTTAACGAAGCCCATTCCAAAGAAAAGGATAGTTATCAAAAGAATGAAATAAAGGAAATATTTTAAAAATTTCATGTCGTAAAAATTTTAGTTTTCATGAAAGGTAGGGAATTCAAATGAATGTAATTTTTTTGAGTGTTTCCGTATTCAATAAATAGTTGATCTTTCAAATTCGACTATCCTGGAAACAGAATCGACTAGTCCTTGCTCCAATTCAAAATTGATTTTAAAAAATTGAATACGAATTAGTATCAAGAGAACTCCAATAATGGGTAAAAGCACTGAAAGCAAGTTTTCAAAAACCTATTCCATCACCGGATAAGTTGGGTCTTCCATTACATTCACTTCTATCAGATTATCCGCATTGGTCAACAATCGTCTACAATCTAGACTAAGGTGGCGGAGGTGTAAAGT
The DNA here is from genome assembly GCA_018825925.1 of Bacteroidota bacterium. Classification (GTDB taxonomy): domain Bacteria; phylum Bacteroidota; class Bacteroidia; order Flavobacteriales_D; family Crocinitomicaceae; genus UBA2040. Next base: position 1,641 of record JAHKAT010000226.1, read on the forward strand.
CTTGCCTTGTTTGTTATAGCGTTCGGTGATTTTATTCAGCGCTTCGATCGCCGACATGTCTACTACTCTACTTTCTTTAAAGTCGATAATTACTTCCTGAGGATCGTTAGCAACGTCAAATTTTTCATTGAAAGCTGTTACCAAACCAAAGAAAAGAGGTCCATAAATTTCGTAGTGTTTCACTCCATTTTCATCCACGTGTTTGCGTGCGCGAATTCGCTTGGCATTGTCCCAAGCAAAAACAAGTGCTGAGATAATGACACCGATTAAAACTGCCACGGCCAAGTTGCCTAAAATGGCTGTAATCAAAGTGACCAGGACCATGACCAATACATCCGATTTCGGAAACTTGGTAAAAACCTTTAAACTGGCCCATTCAAAAGTTCCAATAGAAACCATAATCATCAATCCCGTGAGCGCCGCCATTGGAACTTTTTCAATCAAACCACTTCCAAACATCACGAAAATAAGCAGCATTACAGCCGCCACAATTCCAGATAGTCGAGCGCGTGCACCATTGGAAACATTGATCAAACTTTGGCCAATCATTGCACAACCGCCCATTCCAGAGAAAAAACCGGATAGGATATTTGCCGTTCCTTGTGCAATCGCTTCTTTATTGCTTCTCCCTTTTGTTTCTGTCAATTCATCGACGATGTTTAAGGTCAACAAACTTTCTATTAAACCAACTCCAGCCACAATTCCAGCATAAGGTAATATAATCCAAAGGGTTTCTAAGTTAAATGGAATAGCAGGAATATGAAAGGGCGGGAAGCCTCCTTGAATGGAAGCCAAATCACCCACAGTTCTAGTATCTATGTCAAAGAAGAAAACAGCTCCAAAAACGACCAATATAGCCGCCAAAGAAGCTGGAATCACTTTCGTTATTTTCGGTAATCCCCATATAATCAGCATGGTGACCAAAACTAAAACAAGAAGAATGATCATTGCTGTACCGGTTAACCAATTACCGCTTTCGTCTTTAAACTGGTCCAATTGCGCCATAAAAATAATGATGGCCAAACCGTTTACGAAGCCAAAGATTACGGGATGGGGCACTAGGCGAATCAATTTTCCGAGTTTTAAAGTTCCGGCTAAAACCTGCATAACTCCTGCCAATACCACCGTTGCAAAAATGTATTCAATTCCATGACTTTTCACCAATGCCACTAAAACAACAGCAATAGCGCCTGTAGCTCCGGAAATCATTCCCGGTCGACCGCCAAAAATAGCCGTCACCAAGCCCATCATAAAGGCGGCATACAAACCCGTTAAAGGCGGTAGTCCGGCGATTAAAGCAAAGGCAACTGCTTCTGGAACCAAGGCCAGAGCTACCGTTAAACCCGATAAAACCTCCGTTTTGTAATCCACCTTTAAGGAAGAATCAAATAAATTCAAATATTTTTTCATCTTTTTGTCTTTCTCTGAAGTGCTATTCTAAAACGCCGACTTCATTTTTCAAGGCCGTAAAGGTAAGTTATTCTTTTGAGCTTAAGGTAGAGGATGAGTTTGAGTCACCGTCAAAAGTCCATGTCACCAACAAAAGTCAAAGTCTTTTCTTATTTTCGCGCCATGCGTTTGAAGACATCTTGGTCGTTTTATCTTTCCTCTTTTCGGGGCCTTTCAAAAGAGGTTTGGTGGTTGGCCTTGCTCACTTTGATCAATCGTGCGGGGGCGATGGTGATTCCCTTTCTTTCGCTGTATTTGACAAAATCAAAAGGATTTAGCCTTTCTGAAGTAGGATGGATTATGAGTGCTTTTGGGGTTGGTTCTATTTGTGGTTCGTGGTTAGGTGGTTACTTGAATGATAAAATCGGCTCGTATTCTACCATGCTTATTTCTTTAGTTTGTTCGGGTGTGTTGTTTGTCTTGGCACAATTCCCACAAAGCATGGTCTCTATTTCTATCATGATCTTTTTTGTGATGTTGTTTACAGATATTTTTCGTCCGGCCATGTTTGTGGCTTTGCGCGGATATTCGAAGCCTGAGAATCAAACCCGGTCGCTTTCTTTGATTCGCTTGGCAATTAATTTGGGTTTTTCCGTCGGTCCGGCAGTTGGCGGTTTCTTAATTTTCTATTCCGGGTATAGTGCTCTATTTTGGGCCGACGGCATCACTTGTTTGCTTGCCGCTCTGTTACTAATCAATCGCTTGCACCCAAAAAAGACGGTTAATCATCAAGAAAAGGACGACAAAACAACGAACCAATCGGCCTATACGGATTGGGTTTTCATCTCCTTTTGCATCGGTTTGTTTCTTTTCGGACTTGCTTTTTTACAGTATTTTTCGACCATTCCTCTTTTTTATAATGATGTCTTTCTTCTCTCTGAGGATTCCATTGGTTTGCTGCTGGCATTCAACGGCTTCCTCGTCTTTGCATTGGAAATGCCTCTGGTGCATTGGATAGAACAAAAAAAGAAAAACCCCTTGCTTTGGGTTTGTGTCGGAATTTTCATCTTGCTTCTTTCGTTTGTAGCGCTAAAAATCAATGCGTGGATGGGTTGGCTCTGGATCGGAATGGTTTGCATGTCCTTTGGCGAAATGTTTGCCTTTCCTTTTTCCAATGCCTTTGCAATGGAACGCGCCAAAGTGGGTAAATTGGGGCAATACATGGGCTTATACTCCATTGCTTTTTCCATTTCGCATGTGATCGGTCACAACGCCGGAATGCAATTTGTGTCACGTTTAGGATTCCCGTATACTTGGACATTATTTATAGGGATTTGCATACTCTGCATAGGCTTTTTCTTTTTTACCTACCGACAAACAAAAAACGATTTGCAACGTTTATAATTAAAACAAAAAATACCTTTATGGCTAAAGTAACATTGGGAGGAAATCCTTGCGATACAAATGGGGATTTACCCAAAATTGGAGAAAAAGCGCCCGCTTTCAAGTTAAGAAAGTTGGATTTAAGTTTTGTTTCACTCGACGATTTAAAAGGAAAAAACATTGTGCTTAATATCTTTCCGAGTATAGATACCGGTACATGCGCTACCTCAGTACGCACTTTTAACAAACGTGCAAGTGAATTTAAAAACACTGAAATCATCTGTGTTTCACGAGATATGCCTTTCGCGCAGAAAAGATTTTGCGGGGCGGAAGGAATTGAAAATGTATCCACTGCTTCCGATTTTGCAACGGGCGATTTTGGGAAGAGCTTTGGTGTGGAATTGACCAACGGAGTTTTTGAAGGAATCCACGCTAGAGCGATTGTTGTGTTGGACGAAAATGGAATAGTGAAACACACCGAATTGGTTTCAGAAATTGCTAATGAACCCAATTATGACGCGGCTTTAATGGCCTTGTAAAAAGATACTCGCTAAAAGCAAAACGGCATTGAAAGTTCAATGCCGTTTTTTTTATCTTACCTTCCTCCTCTTGGTTTGATCACTGGAGCAGGCGTTTTAATCGGTGCATCTATTCCTCTTGTTTCTACTTTAAAAGTCAAATATTGTTGGTCTCTACCTACTTCATTTTTTCCTACCAACTCAACCACCATCGTTGGTGTTGTTGAAACGACATTCAAAGTGAAATCAAAAATCAATTCGCCGTTTACAATTTTCGTGTTTACGCGTTGTAAAGCTCTCCCATTTACCTTCACTGTAAATCCTGAAGGGTCTGACAGGTGAGCAACTTTTCCGCTTACTTTTTTCAAGCCAAGCGCCACATTTTCAATTTTCGAATAGGTTCCATTTAACACGATTTCTGGTGCTTGAAGCACTGCTTTTTGTGCCGTTAATTCAATTGAGGAATTTGCCGTAACAGAACCTGCATTGTTGGCCACAACCACTTCAAAAACATTATTTCCCATTGAAAGTTGAAGGTTTACAGTAATTTTTTGCGTTGCAAAATCGAATTGAACAGGCTGAACAACACCATTCATTTTGAATAATACTTGCGAAGAATTAATCAAATTCGACGTTGTCAGAATCGCTTGGAAATTTCTGTCTTCTACTGTCAAATTAGAGGTCGCTGGGTTGACAAAAACCAAAGTTGGTGATGCTCCCTCTGTTTTTACAATCGAAATACTATGCTCATATAGAGCTGATCCGCAATCATTTTTGGCCGTCACTTTCACTTTCGCACTTCCTAAATTCAAGATTCGATCGATGCTCAAAGACTGATTACTCAAATCGAAATCAAAAGGTATTAATTGATTGTTCAAACGAACAGTGATTTGAGCTGAGCTTGTGATATGATTCAAGGCCAAATCTAAGATTAACTGTCTTTCGGATGTTTGATTGCCGTTTGGAATATTTGTAGAAATCAATGCAATGGTTGGGGTTTTGCAAACAAATCGTTCAATATTCAACTTTTTGGATGTGGCTCCACAATCATTACTTGCCGTTAATTCAATGGTATTCACTCCTTCTTTCAAGGTGATTTTGCTTCTTACAATTTGTGCCGCAGCATCCCATTCAATCGCAACATTTTGGTTGTTGACTTTCAAAGAAATTCCTGTGGCTACTTTGACATGGGAAACCCCCATTACAAAAGAATAATGGTCTTCTTCTACTTTTTCAAATTCCTCGTTGGGTTGAAGTAAAGTGATCATTGGATTCAAACATGGAATATCGATTGGTTGGTAGGTTAAGAAAACAGACGCTGTTGCGCTACCGCATTGATTGTTGGCTGAAACTTGAATGGCATTGTTTCCTTTGGTTAGGTTGACCAACATTTCGTATCCTAGGCCTACTTTTACGAAATTGGTTTGTTTCGTACCGTTCACATTTACCACTACCTGCGTACTTGCATCTTGATTGTCAATTTCAAACTTTACAAGTATGGAAGCATCGATAGTCGTTGTGCCACTTTTCAATGGATTTGTAAATCGAATGATTGGATTTTTACACGGGTCGATCGGACGTTCGTACACCAAAGTAGTTTGAGCCGTTCCTTTTCCTCCTGTATTTGTTGCAGAAATTTCAAAGACATTATTGCCCAACTGCAGTTTTGAATCGTAACTAAACACTTTTGTGCTCGCATCAAAACTCCATAAATTATCCGCAATTATAGAGCCATTCATTTTAAATTGAATTTGTTGTGCAGATTCAATATTAAAAACCTTAGCTTCTACTTTAAAATCAACATTATTCACTTTTTTTCCTGGTTCACTTGGGTTTGTAAACACAACAGTAGGTGGCTTTACTACCACTGGTTTTGAGTAAACGAGAATGGTTTGATCTTCTGCCGAACCATCTGTATTGGTGGCTGAAACAACCACACGATTGTCGCCTTCCACAAGCTTAAGTCCTGCATCCAATTTACCCATTGCTGCATTGTAATTAAAGGCCGTTGCTACGCCATTCACAGTCATTTTTATCTGGCTTGCATTGTCTACATTGCCTATGTCTGCCTTTACGGTATAGGTCTCCACCTGCGTTTGATAAGGAGATTTAATTGGTTCGTAAATTTGAACCACCGGTGGTTTGGCTACTTTTGGTCGGTAAACCAAAAGGGTTGTTTTACTGTCAGAACCTGCAGAATTTGTTCCTTTTACCTCAATACTGTTTGAGCCTTCTACCATTACCACCTCAAAACTCACTTGTTTACTACTTGTGGAATACACAAAATTAGTTGCCGTTTGTCCGTTTATCTTCACCAAAACATCACTTTTTGACAGCACATTTTCTACTTTGGCAATAACCGTTGTGTTGGCTTGCTGATAGCTTGAGGGGTTTACCGAAGGTTGAATGTAAGTAACAACTGGCGGGTTTACCGTTTGTGGTTTTTGATAGTAAATAGTCGTTGTTTTCGAATCCGAACCAACCGAATTTGTTCCTAACACCTCAATCACATTGGCGCCTTGCACTAGGTTTAAGTTAAAATTCACCAAACCATTGCTAAAGGAAAACCCACCGAAGGCTGTACCATTCACTTTAACCTGAACCCCATTTGCTGAGTTGACATTTGCCACTGAAGCTTGAATACTATAATTGTTTTGCGTGACATTAACAGGCGTTGAGCTAGGACTCACAAACTGCACGACAGGTGGTTTTTCCGTTTGAGCTGGACGATAAATTACGGTAATTTCTTTGCTGTCCATTCCATCCGAATTGGAGCCCGAAAGGCGAATCAAATTAGATCCTTCCACTAGTTGAATGGCAGAAGAAACACCTCCATCGTTGGCATTGAAACTAAAATTTGTGTTGTTTTGGCCGTTTACAGTAAGAGTAACTTGCGACTTAAGGGTTACATTCAATACTCGCCCAATCAGTTGAACCGTTGGCGAAGTGCTCGAACTAGTGGTTTGCGAAGGTTGAATAATTGAAACCACAGGAGGTTTTGGCGCAGCGCGGTTGTAATTAATTACGGTTTGATCGGAAGCTGTTCCAGATTCATTGGTTCCATAAAGTTCAAACAAGTTGTTTCCAGCCACCAAATATACATTTGCATAAAAATCACCTGTTGAGGCATTGTATTGAAAGCCAGACAACTGACTGCCGTTTTGCTTGAATTGGACAAAATTACTGCTGTTTACATTTTGTATTCTAGCTCTTACTTGGAAAGAAGTAGCTGTAACATTCAAAGGTGAATTTGCTGGATCTGTAAACTGCACCGTTGGCAAAGCTTGGTTTACAGGACGTTGATACACTAAAATGGTCGATTCTTCGTCCATACCAAAAGTGTTGGTCGCTTTTATTTTAACCTCATTGGAGCCTACCACCAACGGAATATTCGCCGTCAATCTTTTTGAGTTTACGTCGTACTGAAAATCCGTTCGTGCAGCACCATTCACAGTCATTGAAACATTTTGCTTTCCAACTACATTAATCACAGTTGCTTGAACGAAATAGGTATTCGTGTTCACCGTTAAAGGACTGGACGAAGGCTGTTGATACGTTACCACTGGAGGCGTTCTAGTTGAAGAGCCATTGGTATTGTTTACGCTTGCTTTTTTATAATCGACAATTAAAGTATCTGAGTCTTGACCATATTGATTAAAGCCAATGAGAATAAACACATTTTGTCCAGGAACCAAATCAACTTGAGCTGTAAAACGATCCGTTTTTTCGTTAAATCCAAAAACCGTATTTGCCTGATTGTTCTGAATAAACGTAAGGTTTTCTTTGCTAAAAACGTGTTTCACTTCCGCTTGAATTAAGAGAACAGAATCGCGTATTTCTTTAAATGAGGTAAGCGGACTTGTAAAGTTTACTTCTGGAGCCTGATTGTCGTTTTCTTCTGCTCTATATTTATCGCGACCAAATCTAAACTGCACGTAGAAGTTGGTATAGTGGTATAAATCTTGAGCATATTTGCCAGATTTCACAACCCCATCAAAATCATCAATACCCGTAAAAGTAGTTTTGTGTTCTAAACCAATGGTTGTACTTCTACCCAATTGATATCCAATTCCAAAACCTAAACTCGGCATGGCATTTAAAGTATATTTGTTTTGATTGGATCCGTCTAAAGCCGTTTCATACACGCCATCTGTGGTGTTTTTCACCGTCGATTTCGTTATATAATTTGGGCTATACTGGTATAAATTTTGAGCCCCTGAAACGGTATCTGTATAAATTAAATCGCCATACGTTTGAAACCAAGTTAGACCAATTCCACCAAAAATGTACGGGTCCCAACGCGTTCTTTCGCGAAGTCGATTGGCGTGTAGCGCCATTTCCAATGAAAATCGATATGTTTCCGCTTGAAAGTTGTTGACCGAAAAACCCAGAGAATCTTTGTAATTCGTAGGGTCTTGGCTCAAGGCATCGTTCGGATTTGTAAAATCGGTGGCCGAATAATCTTGTCCGTACCAGAAGCCTCTTAGGAAACGAGCTCGTAAATCTATAGAGGCAAATCGGCCATAATCATAATTAAACGATCGGCCAAGATAGAATCCAAACCCACTATTAGTTTGATTTCTAACATCCGTCGTTTGCCAGGTCCCTCCCGTATTTAATCCTAAAAACCATTTTGCGGAATAGTTGGTTTGGACTTGCGAAAAAGCAGTGAGTCCAAAAAAGATGGTCAATAATAAAGCGTATCGTTTTTTCATATCTCTTCGAATATTGATTTACTTGGAGCAAATCGTAGTTGTCGAGTTCAAATCGACAATTGTGCCAAATGGGTTTTCCGAGCTGTTTTTTCCTGAATTGAGAAGGAAAACCATGGCAAAATTACTATTATTTGTTTTTTAATTTATTGTTTTTCAAGACTCTAGTTGAAAAAGTTATTTTCTTGTTAAACTAGTGAGCATCCAGCCAGTTCAGGCCTGTTTCTACTTCCACTTCCATAGGAACGACCAATTCAACAGCTTTTTCCATTTCAATTTTAACCAATTTTTTCATCAAATCAATCTCGGAAACATGCACATCAAAAACCAATTCATCATGTACTTGGAGAATTAGTTTGGATTTTACGTTTTGTTCTTTCATCGCCTTTTTTACTCGGATCATGGCCAATTTAATCACATCGGCAGCCGAACCTTGAATTGGGGCATTGATGGCATTTCGTTCTGCAAAACCGCGCACTACTGCGTTTCCTGAATTAATATCCGACAAATATCGGCGGCGTTTCATTATCGTTTCTACATATCCATTTTCACGGGCTTCGAGTACCACATCGTCCATGTATTTTTTTATGGAGCCGTATTGCTCAAAATAACCGTCTATAATTCCTTTGGCTTCGGTGCGACTAATTCCTAGGTTTTGTGCCAAACCAAAAGCTCCTTGTCCGTAAATAATTCCAAAATTCACCGCCTTTGCTGAGCTACGTTGTTCTCTCGACACCTCATCAATAGGAATGTGAAAGACTTTTGCTGCGGTAGCCGCGTGGATATCCAGTCCTTGGTTAAAGGCTGAAATCATATTTTGATCTTCACTTAACGCGGCTATAATACGCAGTTCTATTTGGGAATAATCCGCCGCCAATAAAACGTGATCCTTATCGCGAGAAACAAAGGCTTTTCTAATTTCTTTTCCGCGAGCCGAGCGAATTGGGATGTTTTGCAAATTGGGTCCGTTTGAACTTAAACGCCCTGTGGCAGTTACCGTTTGCATAAAATTCGTATGAATTCGCCCATCCAAAGGGTCGCACATGGTTGGCAAAGGGTCGACGTACGTGCTTTTCAATTTTCGCATTTGTCGGTAATCCAGAATATGCGGAATAATAGGGTGGTCTTTTTCGTGTTTCACTAAAACATCTTCGCCCGTAGCATATTGCCCCGTTTTGGTTTTTTTTGCTTTGCTTGAAATTTTCATGTGGTCAAAAAGTACCTCCCCCAATTGTTTTGGCGAGTCGATATTAAAATCCATTCCTGCCAGCTCTTTGATTTGCTTTTCGAGCGTTTCCAATTTATCGGCAATTTCTGCAGAATATTTTTTCAATCCTTCGACATCGATTGCAATTCCTTCAAATTCCATAGAACGAAGCACCTCAATCAAAGGCATTTCCATGTTGTAGAACAAATCCTTTAAGTGCGGTTTTTGAATTTCTGGTTCAAAAATTTGTTTTAGTTGAAAAGTAATATCAGCATCTTCGCAGGCATAGTCACAAATTTCACTCGGTGCTAAATCGCCCATATTTCCTTGGTTCTTTCCTTTTTTACCGATGAGTGTTTCAATGCTAACTGGTTGATAGCGCAAGTAATATTCGGCGAGAAAATCCATACTTTGTTTAGATTCTGGTTGTATTAAATAATGAGCAACCATCGTGTCGAATGTTGGTTCGGCCACCGCCATTTCGTAGCGATTCAACACCTGTAAATCGTATTTTATATTGTGGGCTATTTTTTCAATTTGATTGTTCTCGAAAAAAGGCTTGAACAAATGCACTATTTTTTTTGCTTCGGCGAAATCTTTAGGAACCGCAACATAATAAGCTTCTCTGGCTTTGTACGAAAAAGAAATTCCCACTAAATCGGCGTGCAGGGCATTTATATCTGTGGTTTCTGTATCAAAACACACTTGCGTTTGTTCCAACAACTGGCTTAACAATTTTTCTCTTTCTTCAGGCGTATTCACCAGATGGTAATTGGGTTTTTCAGTAGCTATGGTCTTCATTTCTGCCGTTTCCATCGCTTCTTGTTCTACCACCAAACTTTGTTGACCGAATAAATCCAATTGACCGGCCTCTCCTTTGGTTGCGGTAACAATGATTTCTTCCCCTGTTATTTTTTTGGCCAGATTTCGAAATTCCAATTCTGTAAAAATCTTCAAAACCGCCTCTTGATCGGGTTTGTCGAGCTGTAAACCTACTGGATCAAATTCCACGGGAACATCGAGAATTATGGTTGCCAACATTTTAGAAAGCAAACCTTGTTCTTGGAAATTTTCCACGTTTTCTTTCATTTTCCCTTTCAGGTTGGCTGTGTTTTTGAAAAGCTCTTCCATAGAGCCATATTGTTTGATGAATTTTTTCGCGGTCTTTTCCCCTACTCCTGGTATTCCAGGGATATTGTCGACAGCATCACCCCACATGCCCAACACATCGATTACTTGCAGAGGGTGTTCGACTTCAAATTTTTCGCAGACTTCCTTTATACCCATCACCGAGGCTGGATCTTTACCTCTACCTGGTTTGTAAATGAAGATGTTATCCGATACCAATTGACCGAAATCTTTATCTGGGGTCATCATATAAGTTTGAAAACCTTCTTTTTCAGCCATTTTAGCCAATGTTCCTATAATGTCATCCGCTTCAAAACCTTCTTTTAATAAAATAGGAATTTTAAAAGCTTGAATAATTTCTTTGATTGGCTCCAACATCGAACGAATATCTTCGGGCATCTCATGGCGGTTTGCCTTGTAAGCAGCAAAATCAGCTGTTCTATTGGTGGCGCCACCTGGGGCATCAAAAACGACAGCAATGTGGGTTGGCTTTTCCTTTTGAATCACATCCAACATTGCATTCGCAAAACCAAAAGCAGCGGATGTGTTTTGACCTTTAGAGTTGATTCTGGGTGTTTTAGCAAAAGCAAAATACGCTCGATAAATTAATGCAAAGGCATCTAAAAGAAACAGTTTTTTATCAATTTGAGGAGTTAACATTGGTCAAACAATTTTGAAGAATTCAATTTTTACGGCGAAAGATACAATAAGATGTTGAAAATGTTAAAGTCCATGCAACTCCTTCCTATCAATTCGCGTCAAACAAAAGTTCGACAACCCATTTGTCACAATATGTTTTGGTTTTTACAACGCTAGGACTGCATAATTAAATTTGGCTTAAAATTCAAAAGCACAAACTATTATGACATATATTTGTAGAACAACGAAGTAGTTCTTTTTGGACTGTTTAAAACCACCTAATATCCTGCTAAAAGCAGGTAACCTTTTTACAGCTCTCATCTAACAATTAAGTTATGAACAGATTGCGTTTACTAATCACTGTGTTCTTTTTCGGAACACTATTTCAGGCCTTCGGAAGCACTAATGCTGCTCCTCCGACTGTTACAGGAAATCTTGTTGTTTGCGAAGGTCAAACGACCGTACTTACAGCCTCTGTAATTCCGGCAAATCCTGCCGTAACGTACCTTTGGTATGACGCTCCATTGGGTGGAAATTTGTTGTTTTCTGGAAATCCATATACCACTCCGCCCATTACGGGGTCACAAATCATCTATGTAGCCAGTGTAGAAGGTGGTACGCCAAGTATTATACGCACTCCTGTTTCTATTGTGATGATCAATAATGTTGATGTCGCTTCTGCCTCTTCTAATCCTGCTACTGTTTGTCCAAATGAACCTGTAGTTTTAACTGGAAGTTCTGTTTTAGGCGCAACGAATTTTAATTGGTATGATGCCCCAATTGCAGGAAATTTGCTACATACTGGGCCAACATTTACCACCTCTGCCCCCATAACAACCACTCTTTTTGTGGCGAGTGTGAACAATTCTGGATGTGTGAGTCCGCGTGGTTTAGCGCCTATCGTTGTTGTTCCGAATATTGATGTTCCCCTTGGAACCGCCAATCCGCCTGTGGCCTGCCCAGGAGACAATATTGCATTAACGGCGACCTCCGTTACGGGTTCAACTATTTTCAACTGGTACGATGACGCAACGGCTGGAAATTTATTATTCACTGGTGCTATTTACAACACATCGGTGAACCAAACGACATTCTTTTATTTGGCCACCGAAAACGCAAATGGATGCGCGAGTTTGAGAACTCCTGTTTTGGTGACTATTTTGCCTAATCTTGATGTACCGATCGGAGTTTCTAATCCTCCTGTGGTATGCCCTGGGCAAACTGCAGTATTGACAGGTACCTCA
>JAHKAT010000227.1 GCA_018825925.1 Bacteroidota bacterium
CAAAAATACAACGCACCTCAATTAGTACTCAGTAGATCTATTGTTTCCTTTGCTATCAGTGCATTTATTATAAAACGACGAAAGCTTCCATTTTTTGGGGTTAATAAAAAGTGGTTATTGGTTCGCGGAATTGCAGGTGTTATAGCCCTTACTATTTTCTTTTTCACACTGGTCAGATTACCTTTGGCAATTGCAGCAGTGATACAATATCTCTCCCCTATTTTTACGGTTATTTTGGCTATTTTCATTTTAAAAGATAAAATACACAAGATGCAATGGGTTTTTATTCTCATGGCTTTTATTGGGGTAACACTTTTGACTTTCTATCGAATGGACGAGGATCTAAATGAAATTGGATTGAATGGTTTTTGGTTAGGCATGGGTATGATTTCCGCTTTTTTTTCGAGCTTGGCCTATATTGCCATCGTCAAGTTAAAACCTACAGATGAGCCCATCACAATAGTTTTATATTTCCCAATGTTGGCTTTTCCGATCATGGGCGTTTGGTGTTATTTCGATTCAGTAATGCCAGAGGGAGTAGAATGGATTTTATTACTTTTAGTTGGTATATTCACTCAAATGGCGCAAATTTTAATGACAAAATCATTGCATTTTGGTCAGACCTCTATCATTGTTCCTTTTCAGTATTTTGGAGCTATTTATGCTTTTTTAATAGGCTTTTTTGTTTTTGATGAACGATTGAACCTTATTTTGTACTTTGGATTAGCAATAATCATTTTGAGTGTAGTCGGAAATACCTTGTACCGTCATTATTCTGAAAAAGCGCAATTAAAATTAAAATTAAAATGAATAAAATAGACAAACTAAAGCTTGCTCAATTTGGAAACCTGGAATTATTAGCCAAGCAAGTCGTTGAAGGTTTTATAACTGGAATGCACAAAAGCCCTTTTCATGGATTTTCAGTTGAGTTTGCCGAACATCGTTTATACAACAAAGGAGAGTCGACCAAACATATCGATTGGAAGCTTTTTGCTCGTTCTGAAAAAATGATGGTAAAAAGATATGAGGAAGAAACCAATTTAAGATGCCAAATCGTTATTGACACTTCTAGTTCTATGTTTTTTCCAAAGGGTGAAGTGAATAAAATTGAATTTTCCATTTACGCTGCCGCTTGTTTAATCGAATTGATGAAAAAACAACGAGACGCAGTTGGCTTAAGCCTATTTTCGGATCAATTGACGCTTCATTCAGAATGCAAATCAAGCGAACGCCATCATCAATTTTTATACAATGAGCTCGAAAATTGGTTGAAAAATTACGATGAAGAATCAAAAAACGGAACTGAATCGGTTGATGCTCTGCACGAAGTGGCCGAATTAAGCCATCGCCGTTCATTGATAATAATTTTCACCGACTTTCTCGATAATCCTGAAAAAATGGATGAACTTTTTGAGGCCTTGAATCATATGAAGCACAACAAACATGAGGTGGTTATTTTTCATGTTTTAGATCGTCAAAAGGAGGAATTTTTTGAATTAGAAAATAAGCCCTACACCTTGGTCGACATGGAGACTGGTGAAAAAATGAAGTTACAACCTAATGAATTAAAAGAAAAATACCGAGAGGCGGCAAGTGCGCATTTCCATGAAATTAAAATGCGTTGTACCAATTCAAAAATAGATTTTATGACCGCAGATATTTCTGAAGGTTATCAGCAAATATTAACTCAGTATTTAATCAGAAGATCAAAAATTGTTTAATACTGATTTATCGATAAAAGAACTAAAGTACAAGCCTCTTCCACTATTATTCCTTTATTTCTGGCAAGTTTCATGAATTCAGTATTCTCTGTTCCTGGATTAAAAATAATGCGTTTTGGTCGAATCTCATCGAGGATATAATCGTAAAACTCAGGTTGATTTTTAGGTCCAACATAAAGGGTTACTGTGTCAATTTCGTCAAAGCTTTTTTTGTTTCTATCGAAGCTTACCGTATTCACCTTTCCAGGTTTAGCACCAATTCCTTCTACTTCATGACCGTGATTCAACAAAGATCGAATTGCTTTATTCGAATATCTTTCCGTGTTTTCTGAAGCTCCAATTACAAGTGTTTTTTTCATAATTAATCTTTTGTTTTGGCCTGATGTAAGGGATCTAAAAGATCTACAACAGATTTTACTGGACTGAAAGTTTGAATTGGCACTTCGACAAAAATGGTATTCCAATTCCCCATGCCGCCATTCCATAGTCCGGGTAATTCCATGTATTTTATGTTCTGACCTTCGTGTGTTTTTTCTACAACAAAATACTTACTGTCATCCACAAAATTATTCAAATCTAAGTGATTATCGTTTAGATCATTGGGGCAAAGTACAAGCATTACTGGATTGAAATGAGTACTTCGAATCATAATTCTTCGCTGTGATTCGTCTTCAGAAATTTGAGCTTTTTCAACAATTTGTTTGGTAAACGAACCATTTTCTGAAACCCAATAAGGACCTCCTCCGGGCTGCCCAACATTCTTTACCATTCCACAAACGCGTATTGGACGATTTAAAAAAGCAATCAACTCACTTGAATCCCAGTTTCGCCATGTACTATCAGGTACAAATTGAAAATAATCGTTAATCGATTCAAAGGCACTCCAATTTTCAGTCTCCAAAACTTGCTTCATTTGCATTCTAGCCATTTCTATGGTTCCAAGCAAAACATTCCACCATTTTTTAGACAATTGATGATGATCCCAGTGTTGCACATTGTCGATGTTTTTCACAAAAATGTAATCTGCCTTCAAAGAATCTAAATTCCTCAATAAAGCACCGTGTCCAGCTGGTCGCTCTATATATTCTCCCTTGGAATCGAGTACCGGATTCAATTGATCATCCAAGGCTAACGAATTGGTTTCTTTTGCCTGCGCCGAATAATCTATCTTTAAATGAATGTTTACTAATTTAGACAAGGCAGAAATTGACCCTTCAAAATCATTTTGATATTCTTCCTGCGTCGTAAAATGTACTCCTGTTAGTTGACTATGTATATTCTGAGCTTGTAAAATTTGTTCTTGCAAAGCATTAAACACTACAGGAGCGTGGAAATGGAAGGGCACCAAAGCTTTAGGGCTTGAGCCCAGATTCATCCCATTTTCACCAAGAATATAACGCAGTACTTCATCCGTATCATAATCGCCTTTTTCGATTGAAATGCGCATTGATTTCGGCAAAAAATGATAAATGGCCAAATCCTTTATTTGGGAAAAGAAATGTTCTGTTTGACTGGTCGTTTTTTCGTCGGCTTTGTTTAAATATTGAAACAAAAATGAAAACATCCGCGACCCACTGCCAGAAGCTGGGATAAAGGATTTGATTTCTTTTTTCACAGAATTGGCCAACTTTAACATTGCTTGTTGATCTTCTTTTGAAAGACACAAAATACCGTCCCCTTCACGACAAGGTCGATCTAAAATAAGGCTTGGATTGCCTTTGTCAATTTTTTCACGATAACTTGCTATTTCTTTCACTTCCATTTGTTTAATTTCGTTCGGATGAATTTAATTTTCGAATATATACAATATCCGTTGAAAACAGCGAATTTCCATCCCTTGAATCATCTGCTAAAACTAAGTTTTACCCAGTTACCAAAATCGTGGAGATTACAAAATAGAGCCTTCAAAAGAAATAAATCGATGATCGCCGTTCGCGATTTTGGAGCGGGTTCAAAAAAATTAGGAAAGGAAAGAAGCGTCAATAAAATCTATTCGAATAGCAAAACAAGTAGAGTTTATCAATTGATATTAGTTCAAATTGTAAAAAAACATCGTCCCAAACATATACTAGAGTTAGGCACTTCTCTTGGAGTAGGTACTCGAAGTTTAGCTAGTTTAAAAAACAACAAAGTATCTACTGTTGAAGGATGTCAAAACACATTGCATTTAGCCGAAATTCATCTGAAAAAATTAGGAATAGAAAATGTAGATTTTTACTGCTCGAGTTTCTTAGATTTTCTAAGCAATTCAAATCATCCTAAATATGATTTGGTCTATATTGATGGACATCATGATGGTGAATATCTTAAAATTTACCTTGAAAAACTAAAGAAAATTTGTCACCCTGAATGCGTTTTTATTTGTGACGATATACGATGGAGCAATTCCATGTTTTACGCCTATAACACTGTTCAAAAAGATTTCCAATTTAAAGCTGATTACTTTAGAATGGGACTATTGAGTAATGCTCCAATTCATTAAAACGAAGTGTGCAATACCTCGAAAATCAATGGATTTTGAGAAACCAGCTCTTTTCTTCCTTTCTTAAGGCTAGATTCTTCTAAAAAGTCGACATGCATTGGACTAGATTCTTTGCCGAAACTACTATTTGTTTCCTCAATTAAAAAATGAGAAGGAGGTTCTGAAAAGTTCCTTTGCAATGTTTCGTTTTTGGCAATTTGTATTGGCTCTTTAAACGTTTCATCAACTTCCGTTTTATCTTTTAAACTCTCAATTTTGGATTTTGGTTGAATCGTTTCTTGCTTTTTATTTTCGGTAATTTGCATTTGTTGAACATCATTTTTCTCTGGCATTAGCCAAAAAATCGCAAGGAGAATTGCCGCAGCAGAAACTATAATTGTATAAATAGGTTTGAATACAATTACCTTTTGATCTTTTGGATATTTCTGTCGGAAAATTTCGTCTAAATTCTCTTTGACTTTAGGGCTTGGGCCTAAATTGGAGACCCCTATTTCAGCCGTGTTTACAATCGATTTAAGTTGAACAAACTCTTCCTCATTGCCCGCCCAATCTTGAACCAGCATCAATTCCTCCGTTGTTAAATCGAGATACGACTTGTTTTTAAAAATATTTTCTATCCTTGCTTCCATTTTTGCTTAATAACTAGGTTTGTATTCATTTAAAAGCTGACTTAATTCTTTGATCGCATAAAAAACTCGCGATTTAACGGTCCCTTCGTTGATCTCCATGAGCTCAGCAATTTCTTTATTCGAAAAGCCTAAAACATGTCTCAATTCAAACACTTCACGGTGTTTTATATCAAGAACGTTTAATTGTTTGTCAAAAGCTTCTTTAAAAAGAGCATCTTCCACCTTTTTTTCCTCCGAATCAGCACTTATTGAATAAGCCATTGCGTCGGCATCAAAAGAGTGCATTCCACTTCTTACAGCTTGTTTTTTATATTCATTTTTCACCATATTATTGGCAATACTAAAGATCCACGTTTTGAATGATCTGGATAAATCAAAGGATTTCGGGTTTTGAATTAGTTTAGTCATTAAATCTTGAACAAAATCTTCGGCTTTTTCGCTATCCTTCCACATTCGAACAAAAAAGAACTGGTACAAAACTTTCGAATATCGTTCATACAATTCTGTGAATGCCGCATGATTCCCCTTTGAAATATCAAGCATTAAATCCTCATCAGATAACAGACGATATGTTTTTTTGAAAAAACCCATTTAGTAATTTTTGGAATTTTCTGATAATTTCAACTGGTCAACAATTCGGTTTATAATCTCGCTATATGGTTCATTGGGCAACTTTTTACCATAAGAAGATGAGGAAACGCTTCCACTTCTCAGTTGATAAAGTATAGGTAAATAATTTGAGTTCAAAGTAAAACCTGTGACTTTTAGTGATTGTTTAGCCAAACCCTTTTCCCATAAAATAAGATTCTCTGTATATAAATCTTGCAGGATTGAGCTGAAATAAAAAGTAAGTCCTTTGACATAAATGGATTGAGAAATGATTTGAAAATAAGGAGCGGCAATGGTCATTGAAAGTTGTACATTTTTCTGCTCATTTTTTAGACAAAATTCACGAACAAAGCTTGGATTGACCTCTATTTGAGAAGGAATAAAAATTCCTTTTTGCTTTAAACTTTTGCGATAATTTTCACTATTTAAA